>JAFUOR010000134.1 GCA_017481825.1 Clostridia bacterium | reverse complement strand
GGTGAAGGTGCGTCGCATCCACACTACCCGCCCCGTGGCGCTGTGCCAGGAGCCTGCGCTGATGCCGGACACAGAATATACCGCAGAATGAGAAAAGCACCCATTCCATATGGAATGGGTGCTTTGGCACGCCCGGCGGGAGTCGAACCCACGGCCTACCGCTTAGGAGCACAAAAAATCGTCTGATCCATACTGTGCTACGATGTTATGCCATGTTCCTGAACCCCTTGAAATACAAGGCTTTCAGGCGAATTCCGTGTTTTCTTGTATCTCCCGATTTCGTCCCGTATTTCCGCTTGTTTTGGCGTCCTGTTAGCAAAATGTTAGCAGAGCCAAAGCGAGAAACGAACTCCAACGAACTGTGGTTCGAAGCAAAACTGAGCTTTCACGCCACAGCCTTGACAAACAAATTATACGAAAAAGACAACTTCACGTCAATACGCAGTCCCTCAAGAGGCTGTATGAAAAGCGGCATGTGTCCCCGTTTCAGTAACGGAAGATGCATGCCGCTTTATTTTTATGCGGAGGTGATCAAATTGACTGCTCAAACCATTGCCATCGCTAACCAAAAGGGCGGCGTTGGCAAAACGACCACAACCGCCAATCTGGGCATCGGATTGGCAAAGGAGGGCAAAAAGGTGCTGCTGGTGGACTGCGATCCGCAGGCCAGCCTGACCATCAGCCTTGGTTATCCTCAGCCGGATACCCTACCCTGCACCCTTTCTACTCTCATGGGAAACGTCATCACCGACGAACCAAATATCCCCGGAGAAGGAATCCTGCATCATGCAGAAGGCGTCGATCTGCTTCCTGCCAGCATCGACCTTGCGGGCATGGAAGTTACGCTCATGAATGTCATGAGCCGCGAAACTGTGCTGCAGCAAGTCCTGGAACCGCTGAAAAAGCAGTATGACCACATCCTGATCGACTGTATGCCTTCCCTTGGGATGCTGACGATCAATTCGCTGGCAGCAGCCAACAGCGTCATCATTCCGGTTCAGGCGCAGTACCTGCCCGCCAAGGGCCTGGAACAGCTGCTTAAAACTATTGGCAAAGTGCAGAGGCAGATCAACCCCAAGCTGAAGATCGATGGCATCCTGCTGACCATGGTGGACAACCGCACGAACTACGCCCGTGAGATAAGCGCCATGCTGCGTGATAACTACGGCAGCAAAGTCAGGGTATTTGCCACTGATGTTCCTCATTCCGTTCGCGCTGCCGAAATCAGTGCTGAAGGTAAAAGTATCTATGCCCACGATCCCAAGGGCAAGGTGGCAACGGCGTACCGCGCTCTGACGCAGGAGGTGATGAAGATTGAGAAGCAGCGCAGCAAAAATCAAGCTGACCTCGGTAGATGATCTGTTTTCCTCGGAGGAAAGCAGAGCCGATGCCAGCCGGGAACGGGTCGTAGAACTGCCTCTGGCAGAATTGCACCCGTTCAAGAACCATCCCTTCAAGGTGCTGGATGATGAGAAAATGCTGGACACCGCCGAGAGCATTCGGGAACATGGCGTACTGATTCCTGCTATCGTGCGTCCACGGGAAGAAGGTGGCTATGAGATCGTCGCCGGTCACAGGCGGCACCATGCCAGCCAAATCGCCGGACTTGACACGATGCCCGCCATCATCCGTGATCTGGATGACGATGCTGCCACCATCATCATGGTTGACTCCAATCTACAGCGTGAGAGCATCCTACCCAGCGAACGTGCATGGGCGTATCGGATGAAACTGGATGCCATGAAGCGACAAGGCAAACGCACCGACTTAACTTGTGGCCAAGTTGGCCACAAGTCCGAGAAGTCCGTAATGCGTGTTGCTGACGAGGCTGGTGAGAGTGTCAAGCAGGTTCAGCGTTTCATCCGTCTGACCGAACTCATCCCGCCCCTTCTGGATATGGTGGACGAGCGTAAGATCGCCTTTAATCCGGCTGTTGAGTTGTCCTATCTCAAGCCAGAAGAACAGTTTGAGCTACTGGATGCTATGGACAGCGAACAGGCCACGCCATCCCTCTCCCAGGCGCAGCGGCTGAAGAAATTCAGCCAGGAAGGTCATCTGTCTATTGACGTGATGCGCGCCATCATGTCCGAGGAGAAGAAGAGCGAGCTTGACCGGGTAACGCTTACCAGCGATAAGCTGCACAAGTATTTCCCGAAAAGTTACACGCCCCAGCAGATGGAACAGGTGATCCTTAAACTGTTGGAGGGCTGGCATCACCGCCGCCAGCAAGTCCAGGAGAGATAACGCCCACACAATCATGTGTCGGGCGTTTTTTCATACCCCGAAGGAAAGGAGGAATGAAATGTGGCTGTTTTCAGGATCGAGAAAACGAGGGATTACACCGTCATGTCCAACCATCATCTGAAAAACAAGAATCTGACGCTTAAAGCCAAGGGCCTGATGAGCCTGCTGCTTTCACTGCCGGATGATTGGGTGCATACCCTGTCTGGTCTGGCGCAGATCAGCGTGGAAGGCGTGGACGCCATCCGCATGGCTGTGCATGAGCTGGAACGCGAGGGGTATGTCATCCGTAATCGCATCCGTAATGAAAAAGGGCATCTGACTGAGATGGAATACGTGGTCTATGAGAATCCGCAGAAACCGGTGGTTGTCGAAGCTCCTGCATCGGCTTCTCCTACGTTGGAAGAACCTATGTTGGAAAATCCAACGCAGGATCATCCAATACAGGATAAACCTACGTTGGGTCAGCCTACGCAGGAAAATCCAATGCTATTAAATACTTATAGATCAAACACGCATAAAGAAAATATTGATTTATCAATTCCTTATGCAGCAAATCCTTATCAATCAATCCCTTATCAATCAACGCCTGGGCGCGAGCAGCCCAGCATGGTGGCTCAATACAAAGCTCTGGTGCAGAGCCATATCGAATACGATGTCATGCGCGAGCAGTATGGTGAAGAACAACTGGACGAGATTGTGTATCTGATCGTAGAAGTTCTTTGCTCCAAAGCACAATACTTCACCATCTCCGGCGAGGAACTTCCTGCCGATCTGGTACGGGAGCGACTGCTGAAATTCAGAAGTTCTCACCTGCAATACGTTTTTGATTGCCTGAACAAGACGACCAGCCGTGTGGGAAACATCAAGTCGTATCTGCTGACCACCCTGTACAACGCTACCGCCACCATGAAAAGCTACTACGACGCCGCTGTGCGTCACGACCACCCATATCTGTTTTGCAAGGAGGATTAACCATGTCCCAGCATAAGCACACGAAGCGCCGCTTCCCGATGGCCGCTGTTCTGGCGGTCATTTTGATTTTGGCAGGTGTTGCCGCCATTGCCGGTTCCCTGTGGATGCAGGAGAACGAGATCAGCACCGGTGCCGAGGTTTACGAAGCGCTGGTTGAACAGCTGAAGCAGCCGCCT
>JAFUOR010000133.1 GCA_017481825.1 Clostridia bacterium | reverse complement strand
TTGGTAGCCTGCTCGCTCGTGGCGTACCGTCTCGCCCAGCATGCCGCAGTCTTCGCACTTTGCCTGATGTTCTTCGCCCAGATTGACATAAGTGATGCTCCCGTGGGTGTCAAAGCCGATCACAACATCCACCGCGCCGCAGCCGTCGCAGCCGCTGCTGCTGTCGTTGCAGGCATTGTAATGCTGCTCGTATCCAACGACAGCATTGCAGTTCTCAACAAAACAGTATATTTCATGCTCCGTAGAGCTGTAAGGATACGCAAATCCAGGGATGTGCTCTGTGCACTCCTCCGCGCCTGCTGCAGTCACCACCAGCAGCATCGTCAGCACCAAGCCAAGGGTCAGCCAGAACTTCCTCATGTCCATTCCTCCTGTGTGTTTTCCGAAGTTTTTATATTATAGCATGTTTTTTTCTTTTTTTCAATATGCGCTCCCAAAAGCTGGAGGCTTTTGGCATAAAAAATACCCGACCCAGCCGGGTCGGGCGCTGCGCGGCTCAGTAGATATCCGCCAGCCACATGGCGTAGACATTTTCAGCGGTTTCAGTGCCGTTGATCACGTCGATGAAGTAGTCCTGATGGGTGTCCAGCATGTCGAAGGCGAAGAACATGTAGTCCGTGATGCAGAACTCGTTGTAGGCGGTGATGTTCTCAGCCTCCATAGGCAGGTAGACCTCGAAGCAGAGGTAATTCTCCGCGTCCAGGTAGAACTTGCCGATGTAGATGCCGGCATTGAAGTCGTTGAGGAGCTTGGTGATCTCCGCCCGGGCATTTTCCGGCACGGCCTCGCGGTAGCTGACGCAGATGCACAGTCCATCCCAGTAGGCGTAGAGGGTGAGGTCAGCGCAGCCCAGCTGGGTCTCCTGCTCCAGGAGGTTGGAGAAGTAACAGCAGTCGTATTCGTCGTCGAATTCGTATTCGATCTCCTCGGCGTCCAGGGCGCGTTTGGTGGCGGCAAGGATAGCGTCGATGCATTCCTCGTCCGTCAGGTCGACGAATTCCGCCTGGGCAGCGGGGACGATCAGCAGCAGGGTCATGAGCAGGGCAAGCAGTTTCTTCATGGGGATTTCCTTCCTTTCGCATAAGTGTTGCAATGATTGGAAAAGATGTGGATAAACATTGCACGGGGGTGTCCAATGCTTACGATCTTTGTCCGTTCGGTGATGCTTTACGCCGCCTCGCTCCTGGCGATGCGTGCCATGGGCAAGCGCCAGGTGGGGCAGTTGCAGCCCTATGAGCTGGTCGTGGTCATCATGATTGCCGAATTGGCGGCCACCCCCATGGGAGGCGTCGGCATCCCGATCCTCTATGGCGTGCTGCCCATGGTGGCGTTGGTGGTGTGCCATGGGTTGATTACGATGGTGTGTATGAAGTCTGAGCGATTCCGCATATGGCTGAGCGGACAGCCTACGGTGCTCATCCGCGATGGTGTGATCTGCGAAAAGCAGATGCGCCGCATGGCGGTAGACCTCAACGATCTGATGGAGGCCATCCGCACCGGCGGGATGCTTGATCCCAGCGAAGTCTCCACCGCAGTGCTGGAGCCGGGCGGGCAGATCAACGTCTTCCCCAAAGGAGAGCATCGACCCGTCACGCCGGATGATCTGGGCCTTCATGTGGGCCGCGAGGGACTGCCGCTGCCCCTCATCCTGGATGGCGTGGTGCAGCATGACAACCTGATTCGCGGAGGCTTGACGGAGACGTGGCTGCGGGAACAGGTCAGGCAATCCGGCCTGACAGGGGTAGGGGATGTGCTGTTCCTCTGCCTGAATCAGCATGGCGAGATGCTCGTGCAGGGCAAGGGTCAGGCGGAAACGCACCTGCGCCCGGTGCTTGAGCCGGAAAAGGCGGTGTGGTGAGATGCGGACAGGGATGTTGATTGCATGCGTGCTGCTTATCGCGACCATCGCGACGGGCCTGATGACCGGCAGCGAGGTGAAGCGCCTGTCCGACCGCTACATTTCCGCTGCTGAGGAGCTTCAGGTCATGGCGCAGCAGGAGGACTGGACGCGCGCTGCAGAAACGGTGGAGGCCTACCTCAATACCTGGGAGGAGACCGTGCCGTGGCTGCAGATGCTTATCAACCATGAGGACGTGGACTATGTCACCCTGGCGCTGATGCGCATGCGGGCCGGGGTGATGGCCCAGGATCAGGGGACATGCTACGAGGCCTGCTCTGAGCTGCATGAGCATGCCGAGCACCTGTACCACCGGGATTCCTTCACCCTGGCCAACATCCTGTAAGGATGGTTTATGTATCAGGCTTGATGGTGATCACGTGAATCTGGGGCCTGCACAGGAAGCGCACGGGGAGATTCGAGGTGCCTACGCCGTGGGAGACGAGCATGTCGATACGGTTCTCGCGCAGCCAGCCGGATTCATAGCGTGCAGGTACGCCGTTGGTATCGACGATGCTCTCCAGGAAGGCGATCTGTCCGCCGTGGGTATGACCAAAGAGGCCAAGATCGAACCAGCTGCCCCGTCCGGTACTGTCCACGGCGCGGATGGCGTCGGGACTGATGCCCGGGCTGTGGCAAAGGAAGATGACATAGTCATCCACGCTGACCTGTTTGGCCACGCCTGCAAGGTCAGGGTAGCCGTTGTTGATGTCGTCAATGCCTGCCAGCACGATATCGCTGGTACCGATGCGCACGCGCTGCACAGCGTTGACCAGGGGCGTCACACCGGCGCTGAGCATGGCATTTTTGAGCGTGGTGAGGTTGCTCTCGGGCATGGTGCGGTCGTGATTGCCCACCACCGCGTACACGCCCAGACGCGCATACAGATTGGGCGCCGTTTTGAAAAACTGCACGGCTCCATCGCTGTCGACGGCGTAGTCGCCGCCCAGAATCACCAGATCGGCGCTCAGCCCGTTGATGGTGGAGAACACCTCATCCACCTGCTTCTGCGAAAACCACGGTCCCTGATGAATATCCGAGGCAAATACGATGCGGATGTTCTTGAGATTGCTGGGCAGGTTGGTCACATACAGGGTATGCTCCTCAATCTGCAGCATGGAAGGCTCCACAAACGGATAAGCCACCAGCGCCGCCACAGCCAGCGCCAGCAGAAACCACCGGATGCGGATGCGCCTGCGCTGCGGCCTGCGGTAGCGGTATTGATAACGCGGCATTTCTTTCCCTCCCTGATACGGACAGATTGCGATTGACTTCCGGGTTTTCCCATTGTACACTTAGCCTGAGTGATTATCAAGGGGGAGAACGCAAATGGCATCCAATCCCAATCCCTTCCGTGAAATCGGCCCGACCACCTATCTGTGCCCCATTCCCAGCGTGCTGGTGGGCTGTGCCGATCCTGAAAACGGCGGCAAACCGAACCTCATTACCATCGCGTGGACGGGCGTGGTCTGCTCCAAGCCGCCCATGCTCTCCATCAGCGTGCGCAAGAGCCGCTTCAGCCACGAGCTGATTTCCAAAACCGGCGAATTCACCGTCAACCTCATCGGTCAGGAGCTGTGCGAAGCCATGGACTACTGCGGTGTCAAGAGCGGCCGCGACGTGGACAAATTCGCTGAAATGAAGCTCACCGCCATCCCCGCCCCCGGCCTTGAAACCGCGCCTGCCGTGGCCGAAGCCCCCGCCTTCTTAAGCTGCAAGGTGAAGCAGGTGATCGAGCTGGGCAGCCACGACCTGTTCCTGGCCGAAATCGTGCAGGTGAGCGTGGCGGACCGCTATTTCCGCGAGGACGGCTCCATCGACGAGGAAGCCATGAACCTAGTCAGCTACGTGCACGGCAAGTACCGCGCCCTGAGCGATGTGATGGGCTTCTTCGGCTATGCGGTCGCATCCCCCGAGGCCAAAAAGCGCCGCGGACTCAAGGAGGGCAAATGAGATGAAATACCGTGTTCTTCTGGCGGACGCAGACGGCACCCTTTTCGACTTCCACAAGGGCGAGGCCATCGCCATCGCCGACACCTTCCGGCATTTCGGCATTCCCGCCACGCCGGAAAACATCGCCCTCTATTCCGAGGCCAACGATGCGCAGTGGAAGA
>JAFUOR010000029.1 GCA_017481825.1 Clostridia bacterium | reverse complement strand
TTTGCGGGGCGCCTTGCTGCTCTCCAGGATGCGGGCGATCCTCTGGCGCAGCTTGTCCATGCCCAGGTAGGGCGCATCGTGATGCTCGGCCCTGCACAGGTGGCAGACGCCCTGGGCGTCAAAGGTGATGCCGGGATAGGTCTCCGGCAGGCGACAGACGGTACAGCGCTTCAGCGTGTTCAATGCAAAAACTCCTTTGCTGTGTAGATATCCATTTCCAATTATATTGTAAAAAAGCATTGTGTGCAATAGGGTAGGAAAATTTGATGGCTGTGTGAGAAAGTAGTAAAAAGGGAGAACGCCCAAAAATCCACGGAAGAATTGCCTTCCGCTGCGGCCTGTGGTATAATGACGGCACAATCATCGTTTATCAGGAAGGAAGTGCCGTGATGCCCCGCCTTTTCCCGACCCACCATATCCGCAAAAGCGATCCCGCGCCTGCGCTGTGGACGCTGACCACCCTTGATGCCCCTGCTTTGACCATGAAGACCCTTGTGCCCTCCGTGTGGGAGATGATCCCTGCGCTGCACAACTACCGCGGCCGCGCCATGTATGAAACGGAGATCACCTGCGGCGGAAATGTCCGCATCTGCTTTGGCGGCGTGAGCTTCCGCGCCCGTGTGCTGCTGGATGGCGCTGAGCTCGGCAGCCATTACAATGCCTTCACCGCCTTTGACGCCATCGCCACGGGGTTGGCCTACGGCGTTCACAAGCTGCAGGTGGAGGTGGATACCCGCTACGGCGAGGACAGCGCCCTTCACATCCCCAATGACTATTACAACTACGGCGGCATCAACCGGCCTGTGCTGGTGGAGCAGCTCAGCGATGCGTATGTGAAGCAGCTGCACGTCACGCCCATCCATACGGATGACGGCTGGCAGGCCCGGGTGGAGGCCATCCTGTGCAGCCTGAGCGATCATGACCTGGTCTGCGATGTGCGCCTGGAGGCCGCCGGCATGATGGCGTGCGTGAAGGACGTTGCCATCGCGCCCCGCGGGGAGACCGTCGTCACCCGCCTGCTGGACTGCCCCGATGTGCAGCCCTGGGAGGTCGAAGCTCCCGTGCTGTATGATGTGGCTGCCGTCATGGAGGCGGCCGGCGAACCCGTGGACGACCTGCTGGACCGCTTCGGCTTCCGCACGGTGGAGGTCAAGGGCAAGGACATCCTCTTCAACAGGAAGAAGCTGGTGATCAAGGGCTTCAACCGCCATGAGGAATACGGCCCCTTCGGCTGTGCGGCGCCGGTGGAAAGCATGGTCCATGACATCCTCCTGATGAAGGACATGGGCGCGAATGCCGTGCGCACCTGCCATTACCCCAACGATCCCCGCTTCCTCGATCTGTGCGACGCAATGGGCCTGCTGGTCTGGGAGGAATCCCATGCCCGCGGGCTGGAGCTGCCGGTCATGCAGCGGGAAGCCTTCATGCCCCAGAACCTCGCCTGTACCCGCGAGATGGTGCAGCAGCACTATAACCACCCGGCCATTTTCATCTGGGGCTGCCTCAACGAGTGCGCCGATGACACCGACTACGGCGCGGACTGCTACCGCCAGACCTATCGTCTGCTGGATGCGCTGGACGCCTCCCGCCCCATGACGGCGGCGCTGCTGGATCGTCCCGGCGGCAAGGTCTTCGGCGACAGCGATGTGGTCAGCATCAACATCTACCCCCGGTGGTATTTCGAGTCCTCCGTGACGGACTGCATCGACAAGAAGCGCCGGGAGATCATCGCCGGCGGCGGCGGGGACAAGCCCCTCATCATCAGCGAAATCGGCGCGGGCGCGGTGTATGGCTACCACGATCCCATCGGGGAGGGCAAGTGGTCCGAGGAGCGCCAGTGCACCATCCTGCGGGAGCAGATCACCGCCGTTTTGTCCCACCCGGATTGCAGCGGCATCTTCATCTGGCAGTTCGCCGACGTCCGCGTGGACGAGGAATGGGCCATGAAGCGCCCCCGCACGTTCAACAACAAGGGCGTCGTCAACGAGTACCGCCAGCCCAAGATGGCCTATGCGCTGGTAAAGGAGCTCTTCCGCAGCCTGTAAGCCAACCCAATGCCTGCCCTGCGGGGCGGGCTTTTTGTTGCGGTTTTATTTCGCAAACGAACGAAAACAAAGCGAAAAATAAAAAAAAAAAAAAACAAGTCTAACAATTTTCTGAACAATTTCAAAAACGCTTGTGTGACGCATCAAATGCGTATATACTGGCATCAAACTGGTTGTATAACCAGAAATAAAACAAAGGGAGACACACATATGAAAATCACCCGCCGCACCAAACTGCTGGTTGTCGCGCTGGCCCTGTGCTTCACGACGATGATCGGCTCGACTTTCGCGTGGTTTACGGATAGCGTGGAAGTCAACGGCAACAATATCCAGGCTGGCACGTTGGACGTAACCATGGAATATGCCAAGGGCACGGAAGACCCTGCCAATGCCAACTGGCAGGACGCCTCTTCTGGCACGCTGTTCAACTATAAGCTGTGGGAGCCCGGCTACGTCCAGGTCTACCATGTGAAGATTGCCAACGCTGGCACTCTGGCTCTGAAGTATGACCTGAAGCTGGTGGCTGACGGTACTGTGAGCAAGCTGGCCGAGGTCATTGACGTGTACTACGCTGACCCTGCCGTACAGGCAAACAGCCGTGCACTGCCTGGCCTGACCAAGATCAGCACCCTGCAGGAATTCATTGCCCAGAATGCTGATAATGCCACCAACACTGCCTCCGGCAACCTGCAGGCTGGCCAGAGCCACACTGTGACCCTTGCACTGAAGATGCGCGAGGAAGCGGGCAATGAGTATCAGGGCATGGCAATTGGTTCTTCCTTTAACCTGGTGCTGAATGCTACCCAGCTGATGTCCGAGTCCGACAGCTTCGGCAATGAATATGACGAAGATGCTGGTCTCCCTGGCGACCCTATTCTGTTTCGCACCGTGCCCGAGTTGAACGAAGCTCTGAAAAAACTTACTTCTGAGGCCGTTGTTCTTCGCAAATGCACTGACAAGACTACTCCTATTGAGATCCCCGCAGCATACACCGGAACCCTCACCCTCGAGAACGTAACCATCAATTCTATTGTAGCAGAAGACACTGCTAATGTTATGATTGTGGGCGATGTTACTGTTCAGGCTACAAGCGGTTCTGCAATTACTGGTATGGAAATCAATCTCTCTGGCAGCGGCAATCTGACTGCTATTGCTGCTGATGAGAACGGTGCTTTCGGTATCGGCGGCATGAACACGGAAAAGATCACCATTAAAGACCTGACAATTGAAGAAGCCCGTGGCGGTTTTGACGGTCAAAGCGGTACTGACAAAAAGTATTATAAGGATGCTCCCGAGGGCGGCTCTGCAATTGGTTCCGGCCATAATGGCGCTGTGATTGAACTGGACAACGTACGTATCGTAAAGGCAATTGGCGGTTCTAAGGCGGCAGGTATTGGTGCTCGTTACTGGACTGGTGTCACCGTCACGATTAACAATTCTACCATTGACTACGTTGAAGGTGGTGTTACCGCTGCGGGCATTGGCGGAAGTCGTGTCAGCGAAGGCGCAACGGAAAATGGCAATACCATCAACATTACCAATTCCATGATTACCGCACAGGGCGGTGTATATGCTGCTGGCATCGGTGCTGGTTATGACACGCATTGTCAAAGCAGCCAGCCCCTCTGCACCATCAACATTGATGGTTCTACCATCAATGCTTACGGCGGTCAGTATGCGGCAGGTGTAGGTACCGGATACCACAACGCTGCGCTGGCAGGTGAAATCAAGAACAGCACCATCACTGCGGTCTCCGGCGAGAAGATCTATAAGGATACCTATACCCAGGCTCAGGATATCGGCTTCGGTGTTGTAGACCCTGCTCGTGAAGGTCAGCAGACCAGTAGCAAGTTGATTTACAACGGCACCGCGATTGAAATTCCTGCCGTTACCCAGTAAACCCTCGCCCCCCTTTCGGGGGGCCTTTTTTCATGCATACGCGGTGCAAAATTTGCCCACACTGCAAAAAGGAGGGCGCGCGTATGAAGGAATG
>JAFUOR010000132.1 GCA_017481825.1 Clostridia bacterium | reverse complement strand
TGGTTCGAGACGGACTTCCCAAACTGGCTCAAGGAGCCGCCGAAGACCTACGCGCAGGACAAACGCAGCCAGGAGCACGGCAGCTGGATCATCGAGTCCATCGAGACGGGGCGTGTGTATCGCGGTCACTTCAACGTGATCAACAACGGCTGCATCACCAATCTGCCCGATGACTGCGTGGTGGAGGTGCCTGGTTTTGTAGATACCTTCGGCATCAACATTCCTGTTCTGGGTGAGTTGCCGCTGGGCTGCGCGGCCTGCTGCCAGTCCAACATCACCGTGCAGCGCCTCGCCATGGAGGCTGCGGCGGCAGGTGATATCAACCTCCTGCGCCAGGCGATGATGATGGATCCCCTTGTGGGCGCGGTCTGCAACACCGAAGAAATCTGGCAGATGACGGACGAGATGCTCATCGCCCAGGCTCAGTGGCTGCCCCAGTATGCCGATGAGATCGAGCGTGCAAAGGAGCGCTGGGCCAAAGCCGAGGCAGAGGGCACGCTGATTCCGCCCATCGTTACCGAGGGCGCGGCGCGTCTGCACACCAAAACGGTGGAGGAGATGGCTGCGGACAAGGCGGCTGCCCGCAGGAACGCCGCCGAGGCTGACAAGGCCAAGGAGCGTCCTTCCGAAAAGAAGATTTACACCACAGGCAGGTAAGGAGAGGAATGCGATGGCGTCCCGCATCATGCACCTTGCATGCGCCAGCCTTCTGACGGAGGAGCTTCCCGCAGGTATCGACCATTCGCGCTTTCTGTCCGGGTCGATCATGGTGGACAGCGCCCCGCAGGCGCGGCAGGCGTCGCATTTCCTGCTGGCAGTTGATGGCAGGCGCACATACGATATCGCCCGATTCCGCGACAGGTACGGCGATATGCTGCTGACGGACGGTCTTGTGCTGGGGTACTATCTGCATCTGATGCAGGATCTGGTCTCGCGGGATTACTTGTACCATGAGCTGCGCTTTAACCCAAGGCAGCCGGGGTATCTCGCAGGGCTGCACAGCGATTACCGGCGGCTGAACCGGAAGCTGGTACGCCGGTATGGACTGACGAAGGACTTCGCCATACCGCCAAGCGCTGCGCCCCTGGATGGCATTGCAGATTTTGATATGACAGGGCTGCCCGCCGCGCTGGCGGAGGACTTTACCCTGCCTGGCGAGCCTGAGGCATTCTTCCTGACCGAGGACATCGCTGCCTGCTATATTGACAGGGCGGCTGCACAGTGCCGCAGGGAGCTGCACGCGCTGCGCTGCGGTCTACCGCTGACCGATCCAATGGACTGGACGTGGCAGCTCGATCCCGTGTGAATGGACGAAAGGGGAGATTACCATGCAAAAGAAGCTGCTTTCTTTGCGCATGCAGCGCCAACATCTCATCACACCTGTGGATGAAGCTGGCTACGACGCGCTCTACCGCGATCTCCAACCCGGAATGAATGTGTACTGGCATGGCTTTGGCCAGCCCCCGGTGCTGTCTTTCCGCGCGGATTTTGACGATGTCGAGTATAACCGGGTACGCCAGATGCGCCGCGATCTCATCAAGGCGCGCCTTTCCGGCGGCAACCTGGCCTGGATCACCCCGGAAGATTTGCCCCTGTTCGCTGCGCTCTACCGCAAGCCCATCATCGGCTTTATGGGTGATGTGCAGTCCACCATCATGACGCTCATCGAGCGCCTGGGGCCGCTCAACATCCAGCAGATCAAGGAGGAGACGGGCTATCTGGTGAAAACCATCACTCCGGCGCTCCACCGCCTGCAGGAGGCCTTCCTGCTCTATGAGGATCAGTACGACGGCGAATGGGATCGCGCCTGGTACCGCTTTGAGGAGATGTTCCCTGACTGCGACTTGAACCGCTACACCCGCGCTGAGGCCCTTGCTATCATTCTGCCGCGCTTTGCCTGCCGGATGGCATGGTTTGATACGAAGATGGCCAGGTCGTTCTACAAGCTGCCGGAAAAGGAGATCAAGCTTGCCTGCGCCGCCCTGACGGAGCAGGGGATATTCACCGCTATCGACGGCGGCTACATGCTGACTTCCGACCTGCCCGTTCTTGGCACCATGACTGATTGTCCGCTGCCGCCTGTGATGGCGCTCCACCGCAACGATTTCCTCATCCGTGCCCTTGACCACGACCTCAAGGCGCGCCTCAAGCCACTCTGGGATAAGCTGCCCTACGATCACGACCCGCAATACTACCTCCTTGTGGATGGCGAAATCCGCGGTGTGTCGGTGGGTCACTTCCGCTATGGGCCCTACGAGATTCATGATATCGTCTGCGATTCGCCGGATATGTGGGCTCGCAGGGAAGAAATCTGCGCGGCTGTCATGCAGGTGAATCCCGGCTCGGTGATTCAGCGCTTCATGGGCCAGCCCCAATAAAACGCAAAGACCGCTCTGCTCATCAAGAAGCAGAGCGGTCATTTTTCATTTGACAACCTCAATCCAGCGCTCCCCGTCACGCTCGAACCAGTGTTCGCTCAGATCGTCCTCGAGGAACACCCGCAGCATCACATCCATGCCGCTGACCATCTTGCCTGCGCGCATGTCATCAAGGGTCATCCAGCAGATGTCGCCCTCGGCGGAGGCATGCAGCTCGCCCTCGTATTCCGTGGCGGTGTAGAGCAGCACCAGATAGCGGGAGCCGTCTTTCTGCACCCAGTCCTTTGTGCCTACCAGACGCGGATGGCGGATCGTCAGCCCGGTTTCCTCCTGCATCTCGCGGACAACCGCATCCACCAGCGATTCCTCCGCCTCCACATGTCCGCCGGGAAAGGTGAGGCCGCCCCAATGCGGGTCGCGGCGATTCTGCACCAGGACGCAGCCGTCCTTGCGGCGCAGCATGCACATGTTGGTCAGCTCGATGGGATGAATGCGGGCCATAGCCATCGTCTCCTTTGGTAAAATCGCGTATTACAGCTTCTTGGCGAACCAGATGGTTCGGTTGACCTCCTCAAAGCCTGCCTTCAAATGCCATGCGAGGCTGCCAAGATTATCGATTTCGCAATCGCTGGCAAACTCCGTGCACCCGGTGCTGCGGGCCCAATCCTCGCAGGATTGCAAAAGCGCCCGTGCCACGCCGCTGCGGCGATGGCCTTCTGCCACCCAGATGCCCTCCAGGAAGCCCACGGGGCTGGTATCGCAGCCCTCCACATAGTCATGCCGGAGCTGGCACTGGGCAAAGCCGATGGCCTCAGCCTGCTCCCAGGCAAGAAAGCAGGCTGCTTCCGCTGAGCGCGTCAGCTCAGCGAATTCCGCTTCCAGTCCGGCGGGATCATGCGCCCACATGGCGCCGGCCAGCTGAGCAAGAAGGAGGCTGTCAGCAGGGGTTGCCTTACGGATTTTCATAGTGTCACCTCACTGGCGCTGAATTACGAAGCACTCCGGTGCACCGGGACCTGCGTTGAGGAACCGGTGGTGCAGCACGTTGAACTCCTGGGGTCGGAGGGTGGAAAGCCAGTCCATCAGGGCGTATCGCTCCTGATCGCCTGCGGCATGCCCCGGGTAGGCGCATACCGTGCATACGCCGCCTGCCTCCAGAAGGGAGAGGGCGGCGGAAATTGCCGTGTGCGTCGTCTCCCAATGGGTGGTGACGGACTTGTCTCCGCCCGGCAGCCAGCCCAGGTTGAACACTGCCGCCCGGATCGGGCCATGCACGCGCTCTGCGATGTGCTGATGCCCCTGGGCGTACAGCTCGCAGCGCTCCAGCAGGCCGTGCTCCCTGAGCCTCGCGGCGGTGCGCTCTACCGCATCCGCCTGAATGTCAAAGCCGATCACATGCCCTGTTTCGCCCACCAGCTCGGCCAGCATCACTGTATCATGCCCGTTGCCCAGGGTTGCGTCAATCACCGTGTCGCCCGGGCGGATCACCTGATGCAGCACATCTGCGGCGATCCAGCGGGCGCTGCGTAATACATAGGCCATGCTTACAGCTCCTTCAGCTTCCTGACTTCCACATCTGAGAGCCTGCGCCACTGTCCCCGGGGCAGGTCGTGGAGCTTGATGGTGGCAAAGCCCACGCGCTTGAGGCTCACAACCTCATGCCCCACGGCGGCGAACATGCGGCGCACCTGACGGTTGCGGCCCTCGTGAATGCTCACCAGCAGCACAGTGGCGAAGGTCTCGTAACGTACCAGGTGCACATCAGCAGGGGAGGTCATGCGATCATCGTCGAGGGTCACGCCCGCGCGCAGGCGGCGGATTTCCTCGTCCGTCACCCGGTTGGACACTTTGACCAGATACTGCTTCTCCACCTCGCGGGAGGGATGGAGAAGGTTGTTCATCAGTTCACCGTCGTTGGTGAGCAGGATGAGGCCCTCGCTGTCATAGTCCAGACGGCCCACGGGGTAGAGGCGTACGGGATAGTCGCGGAACTTGTCCATGACCGTGGCGCGGCCCTCGGGGTCGGTCACGGTGGTCACCTCGCCAATGGGTTTGTTGTAGGCCAGGTAGTGCTTCTCCTCCTCCAGGTGGCAAAGCACGCCGTCAACGGTCACCTTGTCGTGGAGCTCGTCCACCTGTACGCCCATTTC
>JAFUOR010000028.1 GCA_017481825.1 Clostridia bacterium | reverse complement strand
CAGTGGCAGACGCTGATCTACAACAAGCGTTTCGCCTCCACCACGCTGGACCGTGCACCGGATTTCGTCAAGCTGGCGGAAGCCTACGGCCTTTCCGGCAAGCGTGTCACCACCGTTGAGGAGCTGGAGGAAGCCCTGAACGAGGCTCTCTCCTGCGGCCACGGCTACGTCATCGACTGCGTCATCGACATTGACGAGAAGGTTCGTCCCATGGTCGGCGGCGGCAGCCACATCACCGACTTCATGCTCAATTCTTAAGAAAGGAGGCTGACCCCTTTGACAAATCCCGAACGCAAAACACTGGCTGTGCTGGTGGACAACGAGGCCGGCGTCCTTTCCCGGGTGGCGCGGCTGTTCTCCGGCAAGGGCTACAACATTGAATCCCTGGCTGTGGGCACCACGGATGACCCCAAGGTCTCCCGTATCACCATTGAAATCATGGCGGACGAAAACCAGACGAGGCTGATTGCCTCCCAGCTGCGCAAGCTGATCTGCGTGCACAGCGTCAAGACCCTGGTGCCTGAACACGCCATCCGCCGCGAGCTGGTGCTGATCAAGGTCAAGGCGGATTCCGCCGTGATCCGCAACGAGGTCATCCAGATCGCCAACATCTTCCGCGCGTCCATCATCGACGTGTCGGTCTCCTCCTTGACCATCGCGCTCATCGGCGATGAAAACAAGGCTGAAGCCATCCAGAATCTCCTCAGGGAGTTTGGAATACTCGAGCTCGTCCGCACCGGCATGGTTGCCCTCGAGCGCGGACAGTTCACCATTGACGAACAGACAAAAATGAAGGGAGAATACGACTATGGCAAAAATGTATTACGAGAAGGACTGTGACCTGGGCAAGCTTGACGGCAAGGTGATCGGCATCGTGGGCTACGGCTCTCAGGGCCACGCCCATGCGCTGAACCTGCGCGACTCCGGCTGCAACGTCATCATCGGCCTGCGCAAGGGCGGCAAGTCCTGGCCCGTGGCTGAGAAGGACGGCTTCGACGTCATGACCGTACCGGAGCTGACCCAGAAGGCTGACATCATCATGATCCTCATCAACGATGAGAAGCAGGCCGACATGTTCAACCAGGACATCCTGCCCTACCTGACCGAGGGCAAGGCCATCGCCTTCGCACACGGCTTCAACATCCGCTACAAGCTGATCGCTCCTCCCAAGGGTGTGGACGTGTTCATGGCTGCCCCCAAGGGCCCTGGCCACACCGTGCGCTCCCAGTACGTCGCCGGCAAGGGCGTGCCCTCCCTGGTTGCCGTTGAGCAGGACGCCACCGGCCATGCCTGGGACATCGCCCTGGCCTACATCGCCGGCATCGGCGGCGCCCGCGCTGGCATCATGCAGACCACCATGAACGAGGAGACCGAGACCGACCTCTTCGGCGAGCAGGCCGTGCTGTGCGGCGGCGTGGTGGAGCTGATGCGCTGCGGCTTCGAGACCCTGGTGGAAGCCGGTTATCAGCCTGAGAACGCCTACTTCGAGTGCATCCACGAGATGAAGCTGATCATCGACCTGATCAACAAGGGCGGCGTGGCTGCGATGAACTACTCCATCTCCGACACCGCTGAGTACGGTGAGTACGTCTCCGGCCCCCGCGTGATCCCCTACGAGGAGACCAAGGCCAACATGAAGGCTGTGCTGAACGACATCCAGGACGGCACCTTCGCCGGTAAGTGGATCGCCGAGAACAAGACCGGCCGCTGCTACTTCAACAGCCGCCGCGCCATCCTGGCCAAGCACGAGATGGAGGTCGTCGGCGAGCAGCTGCGCTCCCAGATGCTGTGGAAGAACGATAATAACCTGGATAATGCATCTAACTAATTCCTTTGCAGATTGACATAACCTCCACCTGCGCATTCTCCCTCAGTCGCCTTTACCGGCCTGTGTCAGAGGCGAGCTCTGCCACAGGCTTCGCGCCATCAACGCAAGCGTTGACAGCGCTCGTCGGGCAAGCCCGACCTCAAGCGACAGCTCCCTCCCGGAGGGAGCTCAAAGGTTACCGCAGTTCGTCTGCTCCTTTGCCGTTTGTTTCAACCTGCCGCCAAGGATGCAACAAAAGCTCCCTCCGGGAGGGAGCTGGATTCGCGAGAGGCTTGAAAAGCCTTGAGTGAAGACTGAGGGAGAACGCGGGCGCAGCATGCTATGCCTACTTCACTTAGTAAATCCATGTAGGGCAGCTAACCCTGTCCTACCTTTCATCACCGCATCGCGGGCATGACCGCAATGCAGTGCTTTACACACAATCATCCACCTCACAAAGGAGGCTGTTTTATGAACTCTTTCAACATCAAGAACGGCGTTGAACGCGCCCCGAACCGTTCCCTGCTGTATGCCCTGGGCTATACCGATGAGGAAATCCGCAAGCCGCTGATCGGCGTGGTGTCCTCCTACAATGAGATCGTGCCCGGCCACATGAACCTGGACAAGATCACCGAGGCTGTCAAGGCTGGCGTCCGCGCAGCCGGCGGCACGCCCATCATGTTCCCGGCCATTGCCGTGTGCGACGGCATCGCCATGGGCCATGTGGGCATGAAGTACAGCCTCGTCACCCGCGACCTGATCGCCGATTCCACCGAGGCCATGGCTATCGCCCATCAGTTTGACGGCCTGGTGATGGTGCCCAACTGCGACAAGAATGTTCCCGGCCTGCTGATGGCTGCAGCCCGACTGAACATCCCGACCATCTTCTGTTCCGGCGGCCCGATGCTGGCCGGTCACCTGAATGATGGCCGCCGCACCTGCCTGAGCCACATGTTCGAGGCCGTGGGCGCCTACAAGGCCGGTACGCTGGACGAGGATGGTGTGCGCAATTACGAAGAAAACGCCTGCCCCTCCTGCGGCAGCTGCTCCGGCATGTACACCGCCAACAGCATGAACTGCCTGTGTGAGGCGCTGGGCATGGCGCTGCCGGGCAACGGCACGATCCCCGCGCCCCTTTCCGCCCGTCTGCGTCTGGCCAAGCATGCCGGCATGAAGATCATGGAGCTGGTGGAGAAGAACATCCGCCCCCGCGACATCATGACCCCCGCCGCCTTCAATAACGCCGAAACCGTCGATATGGCCCTGGGCTGCTCCACCAACACGTCCCTGCACATCCCTGCCATCGCCCATGAGGCGGGGCTGACCATCGACCTGAAGCAGTTCAATGAGATCAGCGAGAAGACCCCCAACCTGTGCCGTTTGGCACCGGCGGGCGAGCATTTCATGGAGGAACTGGACGAGGCCGGCGGAGTGTCCGCCGTCATGAAGGAGCTGGCGAACGCAGGGCTGCT
>JAFUOR010000131.1 GCA_017481825.1 Clostridia bacterium | reverse complement strand
AGAACACCTTCTTCCAGATGGAAGGCATGATGGTGGACAAGAACATCTCCATCTCCAACCTGATCTACTTCATGAAGACCATGCTGTCCGAGGTGTTCCAGAAGGACATCAAGGTTCGTCTGCGTCCCGGCTTCTTCCCCTTCGTTGAGCCCGGCTTCGAGCTGGATATCTCCTGCCTGATCTGCGGCGGCGAGGGCTGCCCCTCCTGCAAGCACTCCGGCTGGCTGGAGCTGTGCCCCTGCGGCATGATCCACCCCGAGGTGCTCAAGGCCGGCGGCATCGACCCCGAGGAGTACACCGGCTTCGCCTTCGGCCTGGGCCTGACCCGTCTGGCCATGATGAAGTATGGCGTGAAGGACATCCGTGACCTGAACGGCGGCAGCCTGACCCGCCTGAGCCAGTTCACGGACGATGAATAATTGATGGAGGTGAGCGCAAGATGTATATTTCTATGAACTGGATCCAGGAATTCGTGGATCTTTCCGGCCTCGACCTGATGGCGCTGATCCATCAGTTTTCCCTGTCCACCGCCGAGGTGGAAAATGAGATCTGGCACAAGGGCGCCGACCTGAGCGGCGTGGTGGTGGCGGAGATCAAGTCCATCGAGAACCATCCCGAGTCGAAGAAGCTCCACCTGCTCAAGGTAGACTGCGGCGAGGACGAGCTGGTGGATGTGGTCTGCGGCGCGCCCAATGTCCGCGTGGGCATGAAGACCGCCTTTGCCAAGCTCGGCGCGCAGCTGGGTGAGATCACCATCGCGCCCCGCAAGCTGGCAGGCTACACCTCCCATGGCATGTGCTGCTCCGAAAAGGAGCTGGGCATCAGCGAGAACAATGACGGCATCCTTGACATCACCGAGGACGTGGCCGTCGGCACCGATGTGAAGGCCCTGTGGCAGATTGACGATATCGTCTTCGAGGTGGACAACAAGAGCCTGACCAACCGTCCGGACCTGTGGGGCCACTATGGCATCGCCCGCGAGTTCGCGACCCTGGCCAAGCGTCCCCTCAAGCCCATGGAGGTCGTCGACCTGACTAAGTACAGCCAGCTCCCCCAGATTGACATGAAGATCGAGGATCCGCTGTGCCAGCGCTATTCCTGCCTGACGGTGGAGAACATCACCAGGAACGTCAGCCCCATGAACATGCGCATCCGCCTGTACTACTGCGGCATGCGCGCCATCAATCTGCTGGCCGACCTGACCAACTACCTGATGCTGGAGATGGGCCAGCCCATGCACGCCTTTGACAGCCGCAAGGTGGAAAAGATCCGCATCAAGCGCTTCAAGGAGCCTTCCACCTTCCAGACCCTGGACAAGGTGGATCGCGCCATCGACGAAAACACCCTCATGATCTGCAACGGCGACAAGCCTGTGGCCATCGCCGGCATCATGGGCGGCTTTGACTCCGAGATCGTCGCGGATACCACCAGTCTGACGCTGGAGTCCGCCACCTTCGACGCCGCCTCCGTGCGCAAAAGCACCGTGCGCCTGGCGCACCGCACCGACGCCTCCGCCCGGTACGAGAAGTCCCTGGACCCCGAGATGACCGTACCTGCCATCGCCCGCTTTGTCAAGCTCCTGCAGGATGTTGACAGCGGCATGCGCGTCACCTCCTCCCTCACGGATGAGTACGCCTTCCATTATCCCCAGGTGACCCTCGATTTCGACAAGCATTTCGTTGACCGCTACACCGGCATTGAGATCAGCAACGAGCACATCATCAGCACCCTGACCGCCCTGGGCTTCACCGTGCGCAATGATGGCGATCAGTTTTCCGTGGACGTGCCCTCCTGGCGCGCGACCAAGGATGTGACCATCAAGGCCGACATCATCGAGGAGATCACCCGCATCTACGGCTACGACAACTTCGACGTCCACACCGCAGAGTCTCCCCTGTACCCCGTGCGCGCCCAGGTGGGCAAGACCGTCGAGGACAAGCTGAAGGACATCCTCGTCAAGCGCTATTCCCTGCACGAGACCCACTCCTACATCTGGCAGTACACTGACGAATACAGGAAGCTGGGCATCGAGGTAGAGGACAATGTGAAGCTCCTCAACGCCACAAACCCCAACATCGAGGTCATCCGCAATTCCATCATCCCCACCCAGCTGTGCCAGGTGAAGATCAACACCGGCTACGCCCCCTCCTTCGGCATTTTCGAGGTGGGCCGCACGGCGGATGGCTATGACGAAAAGGGCCTTGTGCGCGAGTACAAGAAGCTGGCCATCACCCTGTTCAGCAAGACCGCGGATGTGCAGACCCTCTACTTCAAGCTCCGCGACATGCTGAGCGTAGCCGTCAACGACCTCAAGCATAAGGCGCTGACCTGGCGCCAGGCTGAGGCCGCCCATTCCTGGCAGCATCCCAAGAATCTGAACGCCATCCTCTGCGACGGCGCTGAGCTGGGCCACATCGGCGTGGTGCACCCGGTCGTGGGCAAGAAGATCGACAAGAAGGCCGCCATCGTCTTCGCGGAGATCGACGTGGAGAAGCTGGCCGCCATCACTCCCGATGCGATCGTCTACCGCGAGCCCTCCCGCTTCCCCGGCATGGAGCAGGATCTGACCTTCATCGCCCAGAAGTACGAGCCCATCGCCAAGGCCATCGAGGCCGCCAACAGCCCCCTCATCCAGAAGGCCGTCGTAACCGGCACCTACACCGATGAGAGCGGCAAGTCCATCACCGTGCGTCTGACCTTCTCTCACAATGAGCGCACGCTCACCCGCGAGGAAGTCCAGGCCGTGGTGGATGGCATCACCGCTGATCTGGCTGCCCAGGGCATCGTGATCAAGAAGTAACATCAAAGGGCCGTAATCCTCCAACGGATTCACGGCCCTCTTTCATGCAAGCGCGCCGCCCGGACACTCCGGACGGCGCTGCTGTTTTATTTGCTCTGATTGGGACGGTTGGCCCTGCTGCGCATATTGTGATCAAGGATCTTCTTGCGCATGCGCAGGGACTTGGGGGTGATCTCCAGCAGCTCGTCGTCGTCGATGAATTCCAGGCACTCCTCCAGGGAGAGGGGGTGCACGGAGATCAGGCGCATCGCGTCCTCAGAGGCGGAGGCGTTGCGCATGTTGGTGACGTGCTTCTGCTTGCAGACGTTCACGGCCAGGTCCATGTTGTGGGCGTTCTGGCCGCAGATCATGCCCATGTAGACCTCCTGGCCGGCGCCGATGAAGAGCGTGCCGCGCTCCTGGGCGTAGAACAGGCCGT
>JAFUOR010000130.1 GCA_017481825.1 Clostridia bacterium | reverse complement strand
GGCTGGGGCGCTCGCGGCGGATGAGGCGGTCGGTCATCTCCGGCAGGAACATGGCGCTTTCGGCGGCCGCAGGGGTCATGGCAGGCTTGTCAAAGCGCACGCCCTCTGCCTGCGCGGCGGCCAGATCATCCTGGATGCGCGTCACCTTGCCCTCCAGCAGCACCTGATGGCGCTCCATGCGGCGCAGCTTGGTGCGTGCGTCGGTAATGCGGTATTGATCCTCGTCGGAGGCGATGGTCTCGGCATGGTCAATGCGGCGGACGGCCTCCTCATAGCGGGCGCGCAGCTCGCTGCGGTCATCCTCGGCCTTCGCCAGCGCGTCTTCCAGCATGGTCATCACGGCAGCGCCGCCCATCCGACGGTTGAGGGCCACCTGCGCGCCATTGCGGCGGTCAATCTCGGCCTTCACGGCGTCGATGCGCTGCAGGGCCTTCTCCTCTTCGGTGTCCTCCATGGTGTGGCGGCGGTGGACAAGGCTGTCCTCGCCCATGCGGCTGTGCTGCGCATCGTCATCCATGACGCGCAGCTGACCCGACAGCTCCGCCAGCGCGGCGTAGTGCTGCCAGCCCTCCTCCCGGGCGGACTGCAAAACGGAAGCATGACGCATATCCACCGGCAGGCTGCGGCTCACGCCGCCCAGCCACAAAAGCGCCACGCCGCAAAGGCGCGTCAGACAGGCCACATCCTCCAATTGCACCTCCGCACCCGTTTCCATCCTGCGGAAGAAATGCGCATACCAGCCCAGCAGCTTGTCCCGCAGGAAGAAGGGGTGCTGCAAGCGCTTCTCCACCTCCGGGCCGATGGCGTAGCTCCAGGCCGCAGCGGCCTTCACCAGGCGGCCATAGGCCAGGCGGTAGCGCGCGGCGGACTTGCCAAAGATGCTCCACCCCAGCGCGCCTTCCTCCGCCCGCACGGTGAACACACCCGGCTGCCACTGGGGACGGTGCAGCAGCACGTCCGTGCAGTATACTGCCAGCCAGTCCGTGAGGCGCGCATAGGCCATGGGGCCGGAGGTGCGGGCCGACTGGGGCAGGCCCAGCACGCAGATGGCGTCCGTCAGGCCGTCCTGAGCATAGCGGGCGATGGCGCTGCGGGCCTTGCCGGCGTCCTCGCCATCGGAGCATGCGGTCAGCAGCACCGCGCCAAGGCGAGCCTGGCCCTGTGTGCGCGCGGTGATATAGCGCGCCAGTGCAGGAATGCCTGCCGCGCCCGTGCCGCCGCTGACGGAGCCCACGATCACCACGCGAACCTCCTCGCCGGATTGCACCGCCTCCGCCATGCCGTCCACCAGGCGACGCAGGGCGTCGTCTTCATCCTGGTCGGCCTCATGGAGCAATCCGGCGAAGGTCACCTCGCCCAGCATCCTGCGGCCATGGAAGCCCTCGTGCAGGTCAAGGGATGCGGCGTCCGCATCAAAGAGCGCCTGGCACAGCAGCGCGTCAGCCTCGCTGTCCGCCGTCCACTGCTGCAGGGTCGATGCGCCCCCGGGCAGACGCTCCGGCCAGGCGGTAAAGCTCAGCTTCGTGCGGAAGCCGCCGCCCTCGCCCCCCAGGATGCGGTGCACCCGGGCATAATCCGCCATCTGCGCGGCAATCTGATCCGCGCTGTGCACCCCGCCCTTGTCCGGATCGGCCAGCAGGATATGCATCTCCTCCGCAGGGAAAACCCCTGCGCAGGCAGCACAAAGCAGGGCATCCGCCACGCGGGCGCCCGTTCCGCCGGTGAGAAGCACGTATCGCTTCATGTGTGAATATCCCTCCATGGAGCAAAAGCAGCGCGGAAGCCCGTTTGCCTCCGCGCTGCATGTTCTTACGCCTTGTAGCCCTTGGGGTTGTGGCTCTGCCAGTTCCAAGCGTCGCGGCACATATCATCCAGGGTCTTGGTGGCCTCCCAGCCGAGCACCTCCCGGGCCTTGCGGGGGTCGGCGAAGCAGGCGTCCACATCGCCGGCGCGGCGCGGGCCGATGACATAGGGCAGATCGATGTTGTTCACCCGCTGGAAGGTCTTGACCAGATCCAGCACAGAATATCCCACGCCCGTGCCCAGGTTGACGATCTCGCAGCCCTTGTGGCCGGCGGCGTAATCGCAGGCCTTGACATGCCCCTTGGCCAGATCGACCACGTGGATGTAATCGCGCACGCCGGTGCCGTCATGGGTGTTGTAATCGTCGCCGAAGACGGTCAGCTGCTTGAGCTGGCCTGCGGCAACCTTGGTGATGTAGGGCATGAGGTTGTTGGGAATGCCATTGGGATCCTCGCCAATGCGGCCGGAGGCATGGGCGCCGATGGGGTTGAAGTAGCGCAGCAGCACCACGCTCCACTCGGGATCGGCATTCACTACGCCCTCCAGGATGCGCTCGATCATGTACTTCGTCCAGCCGTAGGGGTTGGTGCAGCCCTTGCAGAACATATCCTCGCGCAGCGGCACCTCGTCCGGTACGCCGTAGACGGTGGCGGAGGAGGAGAAGACGAGGTTCTTGCAGCCGTGGGCCGCCATGGTCTCGCACAGGGTCAGGGTAGAATCCAGGTTGTTGCGGTAATAGGTCAGCGGGATCTGCACGGATTCGCCCACGGCCTTGAGGCCCGCAAAGTGGATCACCGCGTCGATGGCATTCTCATCAAAGATGCGGTTCATGGCGGCCTTGTCGCACACATCCGCCTCATAGACCCTGATGGACTTACCCACAATCTCCTCCACGCGGCGCACCGCCTCGGGCTGGGAGTTGACGTAATTATCGACGATCACGACCTCGTGACCCGCCTCGATCAGCTCAACACAGGTATGGCTGGCGATGAACCCCGCGCCGCCGGTCAGCAGAATCTTCATGAACAAGCATCTCCTTCGTACGCTATCCTACGGGCAGCGCCGCCTCCTGTATGCACGGCGGACTGCCTCATCATGCTCTATTATACGAAAAAAAAGCCTCCGGGGCAAGAGGCCCGGGAGGCAATCGGCAAATATTCTGCTGTATTTTCGGGAAATCACAGCTTTTCCGGATACAATCCCGCTTCATGGAGCTTCTTCAGCTCCCCGGCGACGTAATCCTTATCCGCCGCGTAGGTTACACCAAACCACACCGAGGAGGTGGAAAGCACCTGTACCCGGAGCCCGTCGGTATGCATGAGGGTATTGATCTCCGTAGGCAAAACGAACTCCTTGGTCATCGGATCGCCTGCGTCCGAGGCCAGGAACGCAGCCAGATCACGGCTTGCCGCCTCGAAGAACCACGGGGTGAGCCCCCAGAAATTCATCGACACCAGGGCTTCGTGATCCAGGATATCCCCCTCCACGCGGAAATTCACATCGCGGATGGTGCCATCCGGGAAGGGCCTGATCTTATACGTCTCTGTGACCTTGCTGAGGTAGCCCTGGCCGTCCTTCTCGCACACGCCGCGGGTAACGCAGCCGTTTTCCGATACAGTATTTTTGAGGTAGTACGCCACCATGGAGGCCACGCTGCTCTGCCCCTGCATGCTGCGCAGGCTGTGGGCCATGGTCAAGAAGGCGTCCTTGCCGTAGTAATCGTCGGCATTGATCACGGCGAAGGGCTCGTCAATCACATCCCGTGCCGCCAGCACGGCGTGGACGGTGCCGTAGGGCTTCACGCGGCCAGGCGGCGGCACAAAGCCCTCCGGCAGGGAGTCATACTCCTGAAAGGCGTAGTGCACCTCCACCTTTTCGGCAATCTTATCGCCGATGAGGGTACGAAACTGGTTCTCCATGGCCCGTTTGATGACGAACACGACCTTGTCAAAGCCCGCCGCCACCGCGTCGTGAATGGAGTATTCCAGCAGGATCTCGCCGCTGGGGCCGATCTGTGCGATCTGCTTATTCCCGCCAAAGCGGGCGCCAAGGCCAGCGGCCATGATGAGCAGTGTAGTCTTCATGATGCCGGTCTCCTTTGTGGGATGATGGTATGAATGGGCATGTACAATATGAATGGATTATTCCTCAAAGCCCTCCGTGCTGTCGGGCTTAAAGAACACGGTCAGCGTCCTGAGGAGAAGCTTGATGTCCTCCCACAGGGAAAAGCCTTCGATGTATTTGAGATCCAGCATGAGCTTGTCTTCCGGGGTGGTGTTGTAGCGCCCTTCGATCTGGGCGTATCCGGTCAGGCCAGCCTTCATCTTCTCCCGGTAGGCGAAGGTCGGGAGCTGGGCCTTGTAGCGTTCGATGTTTTCGATCATCTCCGGGCGCGGTCCCACCAGGGACATATCGCCTGCGAGGATGTTGATCAGCTGGGGCAGCTCGTCGATGCGCCAGCGCCGCAGGAAACGGCCGATGCGGGTGATGCGCGCATCCCCCACGGTGGCGGAGGTCGCCGCAGCGCCGGACAGACGCATCGTGCGGAATTTGCGGATGGTGAACCGCCTTCCATCCACGGTCAGGCGCTCCTGGGAAAACAGGGCCGGGCCGCCGTCTGACAGGCGGATGATCACCCCCACCGCCAGCAGCAGCGGAGAGAGCACCATCAGCAGCAGCGCCGAGAGCACGATGTCCATTCCGCGCTTGATCACCCGCTGCACGGGTGTAATGCGCACCGCGTCGATGGCCAGAAAGGGCGCGTCGTCCAGGATGACCTGGCGGGCGCTGGAGAGCAGAATTTCCTGAAGCCCCGCCTTGCACAGCACATCCCGGCGGTTTTCATAACAGTGCTGGAGCAGCGCCGAGCGCTCCCGGGGCGGGATATCGCCTGCCAGGAACACCACCTCCGCTTCCCTGATGCGGTGGAGAATGTCGGGATTGCCGCACAGGCATACGGCGTCGATCCGATAGCGCCTGCGCTCGCGGTGCAGGCAGGCACGGTAGCGCGGCTCCTGCGCGGGATCGGCCAGGATCAGCAGCGCGCGCTGCGGCGGATTCAGACGGTGGTACCATGCGTTTCCCAGGCACACGGCCAGCGTGATCACCACGCCCTGCAGCACCACGCACAGCACCAGCCAGAGAAAATCCTCCCCAAAGAGAATGAGTCGGTCATGGTTGTTGGGGTTCACGTTCATGATCTGCAGCTGCACGTAGGTCACAATGTCCGTCACCATGCAGCCCAGACCCTGGGCGCAGATCATCGCCCGGCGGTGCTGCCCCAGATCCAGCTTGCCATAGACCGCCATCATCGCGGCACCCATGGCGCACCAGGTCAGCAGCGTCGTGCCCGAGGTGCGCGACAGGTGACGCAGCGGCCAGTTGTTCACGCCCATCAAAAGGAAAAACAGCGCCAGGCATCCGCCATACACCACGGCCCTGATCAGAACATTCAGCAGTGCCGTCCGCCGCTGACGCCGCTGCCGCAGCTGCATTTCCAAGGGCCGCCGCCACCTTTCCTCTTCTTCTTCTGTCATGATACCACGCCTGCGCGGGGGTGTCAAGCTGAGGTCGCTGGCAGGAGCGCTGCCCCTGGACCCCGCCAGAGGGGCTTTGTTCCAACATTGCTTGTCACTTTCGCCTGCGGTGAACTCCCCACTGGGGAGACGTTCCGGCGCGATGCCCGCGCGCCCCCCTTTCGCGATGCAGCTGAGGGCCTTCGGTTGGGGTTGTGTACGCGTGTTCATTGAGGGAGCGTCGCCCGTGGTCTGAGCTTACCCTTGTGGCAGCGGGAGGCTTTCAGCAAGTGCACGCGGCCAAAAGACTCTCCTCGGTTTCACCGAATTTTAATTTTCAAAACCCTTGACAAAATCGCCTCTTGGGGGTATATTATGACTGTGTTAGCACTCGCTTCGAGTGAGTGCTAACAATCCTGGTCAATAAACATCCAGAACAAACATGTACGGGGAGGTAGGATCACCATGGCGATGGACGAGCGGAAATTCCGTATCCTGCAAGCCATCATTGACGACTACATCCTCACCGCTGTGCCGGTCGGCTCGCGTACGATCTCCAAGAAGTACGACATGGGCCTGAGCTCTGCGACCATCCGCAACGAAATGAGCGACCTGGAGGAGCTGGGCTACCTGGATCAGCCCCATGTCTCCGCCGGGCGCGTGCCCTCTGCCAAGGCGTACCGGCTTTACGTCGATCAGCTGCTGCGGGCAGGGAAGCTGCGGGCGGATGCGGAGCCGCAGGTCAAGCAGCACTTTCTGGGGCGCGTGCGCCAGATGGAGGACGTGATCGACCATGCGGCGCAGGTGCTCTCCAGCCTGACCAACTACACCGCTGTGGTGCTGCCGCCCACGGGCTCCCAGCCGCGCATCCACAACATCCAGCTGGTGTCGGTGTCGGATACGGCGGCGCTGGTCGTCATCGTGACGGACACGGGCATCGTGCGGGACGCGGTCATCCGCGTGTCGGAGGAGCTGGACAGCGACGCCCTTTACGCCATCAGCCGGACGCTGACAGGCGAGCTCAAGGGCGCGACGCTCCATGAGGCGACGGAACGCATCCCCGCCATCATGGCGCGCATGCAGCGCCAGGAGGAGCTGCTCTCTGGCATCGAGAACGTCCTGCAGGAGCAGGAGCGCGCCGCCTATCCTCACGTGGCCATCGGCGGCACGAGCAACATGCTCAGCTACCCCGAGTACAGCGATATGGAGAAGGCCCGGTCCTTCCTGAGCCTGATGGAGACCCGCGACCGCCTGGCAGATATCATCAGCCAGAAGGGCGAGATGTCCTTCACCGTACGCATCGGCCCGGAAACCGGCGTCCCCGAGATGTCCGACTGCTCCATCGTGACCGCCACCTACACCACGGGCAACGGCCAGCAGGGCACCATCGGCATCATCGGCCCCACCCGCATGCAGTATTCCCGCGTGCTGTCCATCATGAACACCATGGGCCGTCAGCTCTCGGAGCTCTTCGGCACGGGTGACGACTCCATCAAGTTAGAATAGGAACGACTATGTTGAAGAAGAAAGGCAAGAAAAGCCGCATGAACGAGCAGGAACTGAATCAGCAGGAGCTCGAAAACGCCGAGACCGCCGCTGAAGAAACCACCGAAGAAACCCTGGAGGCCATCGACGTGAGCGCCCTCAAGGCCGCTGCGGCCAAGGGGGAGGAATACCTGGCCCTGGCCCAGCGCGTGCAGGCGGATTTCGACAATTTCCGCCGCCGCAACGAA
Source organism: Clostridia bacterium (assembly GCA_017481825.1). Classification (GTDB taxonomy): domain Bacteria; phylum Bacillota; class Clostridia; order Christensenellales; family Aristaeellaceae; genus UBA11524. The sequence goes on along the minus strand of JAFUOR010000130.1, from coordinate 686 downwards.
TCCGTCCGCACCGACGCCTATCATGAGGGCCAGCGGATGGTCGCCACCGCGATGCTGGCGGTGCTGGATAACCTGGAGCGCGCGCTGGCTGCCCCCGCCGTCGAGGGCGACGCGGGCCTGCGCACCGGCCTTGAAATGACCCACAAGCAGATGGTTGCCGCCTACGAGAAGCTGGGCGTGAAGGCCATCGACCGTCTGGGCGAGAAGTTCGACCCCAATCTGGAGGAGGCCATCCTCCAGGGCAGCGCCGATGAGGGCGAGCCCGGCACTGTGTGCATGGTGCTGCAAAAGGGCTACACCATGGGCGATTTCGTCCTTCGCCACGCGATGGTGAAGGTTGTGGCGGATTAACGCCCCATCAACAAGCCACCCACCAACCTACATATATAAAGGAGTAATGAATCATGAGCAAGATCATCGGTATTGACCTTGGTACCACCAACAGCTGCGTCGCCGTCATGGAGGGCGGCCAGCCCGTCGTCATCCCCAACGCGGAAGGCAACCGCACCACCCCCTCCATCGTGGGCTTCGCCAAGGACGGCGAGCGCCTCGTCGGCCAGATCGCCAAGCGTCAGGCTGTCACCAACCCCGAGCGCACCGTCATTTCCATCAAGCGTGAGATGGGCACCAACTACACCGTTGATATCGACGGCAAGAAGTACACTCCCCAGGATATCTCCGCTATG
>JAFUOR010000027.1 GCA_017481825.1 Clostridia bacterium | reverse complement strand
CTCTTGTTTTTCTTGCTCTCTTGTGTTACCATTGCCTTGACGATTGAGTCCTTTCATTAGTTTGGGTGTGGTAGCTTTATTCTAATGATCTCAATCGTCTTTTTCTATACCTTCAGTCTCACTTCTATTGTAACGCTACAACAGAGCAGCGCCCTGCCGGGCTTGTCGATTGATACAGATTGTGGTATAATATCATTTCAAGGCAAAGGAGGTTGCGCGCATGCCCATGTTTGGTTTTGACGATCAGTATCCCGTGTTTGACGTGACGCCGGTGGACAATCAGTTTATTCTGGAATATCTGCCCACGGCCAGCGGCGATGCGGTACGCGTGTACCTCTATGGCCTGATGCAGTGCTACCATCCGCAGACGGCGATGACCATTGAGCAGATGGCGCGGGAGCTCAGCCTGACGGAGGATGAAATTCTCACGGCGTACCGCCACTGGGAGCGCAAGGGTTTGGTGCGGCGCATTGCGGATCGTCCGCCGCAGTTCAAATACATGAACGTCAAGCAGGTGTACTTCATGGGCGGCGCGGCGCCGGTGGATCCGGAATACGAGGCCTTTGCGAGCGCTCTCTACGCGGTGTTTGGCAACGACCGCAGGCTGCATGGCAAGGAAATCAGCCTGTGCTATGAGTGGGTGGAGGATCTGCATCTGCCTGCGGAGGTGGTGATCCATCTCATGCAGCATATGGTGACGCTCCATGGCAAGTCCTTTTCCATCAAGAGTGCTGAGAAGCTCGCCACCCAGCTGGCGGATGAGAAGGTCATGACGGCAGAGGATGCTGACCTTGTGCTGAATCGCGATAAGGCCGTGTGGGAGGGCAGCAAAGCGACGCTCCGCCGCCTGGGCAAGCGCCGTCAGCCCTCCGAGGATGAGCAGGCTCTCTACCGCAAGTGGTTGATGGAATGGGGCTTCACGCAGGAGGATATCATCGCTGCCTGCGCTGAGACCACCAAGGGCGAGCCGACCTTCGCTTATTTGGGCGGCATCTTGAATCGCCTGTACAATAAGAAAACCGCCACCGGAACGACCAAGAAGGTGGAGGAGACCATCGCTGAGGAGAAGGAGACAGCTGCCCCTCTGAAGGCCCTGCTCTCTGTGATGAAGCTTCGCTCGACCACCATCAATGCCGGTACCCTGGCGGTGTACGAGGAGATGCGCACTCTCTACCCCGATGCGATCATCCTTATGGCTGGCGAGGAATGCGCCCGCCATGGTCTGGCGCTCTCCGATGTGATGACCACCCTGCAGAACTGGAAACGCCATGGCCTGCAGACCGCGGATGACGTGCGCGCGTACATGCAGCGCATCAATGATCAGAATGCCTTTTTGCAGACCCTGTATGATATCACGGGCATGTCCGCCAAGCCTAATGCGGCAGATCGCCGCCTCACGCAGCGCTGGCTGGAGGAGTGGGGCTTTGACATGGGCTTTGTGGCGCAGTGTGCTGCATGGGCGGTGGGCAAGGAGCGTCCGCTGGCCTATCTGGACAAGATGCTGGAGATCTTCCACGGTAAGGGCATCGCGACCGTTGACGCCGCTACGGCGGAGCGCGCCCAGCATCAGCAAAGCGGCACTGTGAAGTCCGTCTTACCAGCCCGCGGGCCCAAGGTGGTCGGCGAGCAGCAGTATACACAGCGCGAATATACTCATACCGAGGACGCGGTGGACGAGATGATGAGAAAGTGGCAGGAGGGAAATGGCCATGCGTAATGCGATCTTGCAGGAACTGCATGCCGAATATGAGCAGCAGCGCGCGGAGAATGAGCGGCAAAATGCGCTGCGCCGCGCAGAGGCCGTGCGAGCCTGCCCTGAGATCGAGCTGCTGCTGAATGCCCGTCAGGAGATGATCTTCGCCAGTTTGCGGGGAATTCTGGGTGGTCAGGTCACGGCAGATGATCTGCCCCAACGGATGGAGGTCATGAACCGCCAGCTGGCGTCGCTGCTCAACCGCCACGGCTTTGCCGAGGATTATCTGGAGCCCGTGTTCCGCTGCAAGCGCTGCGAGGATACAGGCTATGTTGGCGAGCCGGTTCGCGAGCAGTGCGAATGTCTGCGCACGGCCTTCTTCACCCGGTTGTACCAGCGTGTTGGTCTGGGCGAGCAGGCCCAGCAGAGTTTCGAGCGCTTTGACCTGTCGATCTTTTCAGATGAAAAGCTGCCGGGGAAGACTTACAGCCAGCGTGAGCTGATGGAGATGCTGCGCCAGCAGTGCGCTGCGTGGGCGGAGCAGTATCCCTGTGCGGATGTGCCGAATCTGCTGCTCATGGGACAGAGCGGTCTGGGCAAGACCTACCTGATGCACGCCATGGCCAAGGTGCTGCTGCAGCGGGGTGTGCATGTCATGATGATCAGCGCCTATCAGTTCCTCGAAACGGCGCGCAAGGCGTACTTCTCCGGTAAGCAGGAGGAAATGGACACCCTCATCGAGGCGGATGTGCTCATGATCGATGACATGGGCTCGGAGCCGCTGATGGAGAATATCACCATCGTGCAGTGGTTCAACCTGATTAACGAGCGTCAGCTGCGGGGGAAGGCTACCGTCATCAGCACCAACCTGATGGAGGACGAGCTCCGCCGCCGCTACACCGAGCGTATCGCGTCGCGCCTGCTGGATCGGACGCAGTGCAGGCTGCTGCAATTCCTGGGCGATGACGTACGGAGGAGGAAGGCATGAACATCCAGCTCTATATCAGCAAGAAGAACTTCGATGTGCAGAAGGCTGAGCGCTTCTTCAAGGAGCGCCGCATCAAGGTGCAGGTCATGGATCTGAAAAAGCACAAGCTGGGTGAGCGTGAGCTGCAGGTGATGGCGAAGGGCGTGGGCCTGACGGGCCTTCTTGACCTGGAGGATAAAAAGGTCAAGGAACACCCCGCTGCCTATTGCAATATCGACAGTGCTCTGCGGGATTACATCGCCGATGCGCCCTGGCTGCTGAAATCGCCCATCGTCCGCAATGGCAGCAAGTGTACCATCGGGTACCAGCCGGATGTGTGGGAGCAGTGGATCCGGGAAGGCTGATAAAAAGGCTCATATAGGGCGGTATCTGCAAAGTAGTAGTTCAAACGCCCGAAGAAGAGCAATCTTCTTCGGGCGTTTCTTCGTATCCGATGTGGAATTTGTATATGGTTTGTTCATCGAATAGATGAAAATGGGGGGTAAATGTGGAATTTTTAGAACTGGAATCGGAACGACTGCTATTTCGAAAATATAAGGCAGACGATTATGCTGTTTTTTATGATATGCTAAGTAATCTGGGGAATATGAAGTACCGTTCAAGCGAAACCAAGAACGTCGAAGAAGTTCATAGGTACATTGACTGGGGTATACACTGTGCTGAGCAGGAGCCATGTATCAATTATCGGTATGCTGTCGTGCTAAAGGAAACAGGCGAAACCATAGGCTCTTGCGAACTTGCATTTACTGACAAAGATCCGGCAGAACTGGCATGGGAATTACATCGTAATTATTGGAGAAAGGGCTATGGCACAGAAGTAGGCCGTACATTGTTGAAGCTTGGATTTGAAATTCTGGGGCTTAGACGGATTATAGCTGATTGTAATACATTGAATGTAGGGTCTTATGCCATTATGGAGAAGATTGGAATGCGCCGGGAAGCGCACTATGTTCAATGCTATCGTGGAAATAGTGCGCTGAACCACGAATGGTGTGATAAATATTTGTACGCCATCTTACAAGAAGATTATTTCGGGAAGCAGGGACAAAAGTGAGCTGTTTATCAAGATTAGGGCGCTTGCATACACGCCTGACACGTGTAACCGTGTTCCACACACAAACCCTTCGCATGACTCTTTATCATGCGGAGGGTTCACTGGTTTACGCACATCCGCTTATAGAGCTTTTTTGATGTCGTTCACCCCATCCACACTGCCATGGCCGCTGCTATATCGCCCTCATGGGTGATGCTTAGCATGAATGTCCCGCCATAGGCTGCAGCCTTTCCGCCAAGCACCGCCAAGGGCTGCCCCTGCGTTGTGTGGGTGATTTCAATATCGGTCAGCGGGAAGGCGATGCCCGTTCCGAGGGCTTTGCAGATGGCTTCCTTCGCAGCAAAGATACCCGCCATGCTTTGGGCTGCTGCGGCGCCGCGGCTGCGGATGTAGGCCTCCTCTGTCTCCGTGAACATTCGCCGCAGCGAACGTTCTGCGTCCAGCAGTGCCTGCATCCGGCTGACCTGACACAAATCCAGTCCGATGCCCTGCACATTACACATAGCCCATCACTCCTCTCACGGATACGTCGCCGGCCAGCACCCGGTGGAGGATGCCGTCCTCCGTGCGTACCAGCAGCGCGCCGGTTTCATCGATGTCTTCGGCGAAGCCTGTCAGGGTGGCGGCGCCGATCACCTGCACCTGACTGCCCAGGGTAATCGACTGCGCGCGGTAGTCTTCGGCGATGCCCGCAAAGCCTTCACGTTCCAGCTGGGCAACGGCTTCCTCCAGGACGGACAGGTAGGCGGCGATGATGGCGCTGCGGGAGGGGGCTGCACAGACCTCATCCATGGCGATGGCACGGTCGGCGAGGTCATCCGGGTAGGCGCCGCGATGGACGTTCAGGCCGGTTCCGGCAATGACCGCCATTCCCTGCGGCGTGACGACCATTTCCAGCAGAATACCGCAAAGCTTGCGTCCATCATAAACCAGGTCGTTGGGCCATTTGATTCTTGCATCCAGTCCGCTGGTCTGGCGGATGGCCCGACTCATGGCCATGGCGGTGCAGAAGGTGATCAGCGGAATCTGCTCCGGTTTGAGGTTGGGGCGCAGCAGCACGCTGATCCACACACCCTTGCCCTCAGGGGATGACCAGACGCGTCCCAACCGTCCCTTGCCGCCAGTCTGGCATTCGCACAGGCAGATGCTGCCGTGGGGCGCGCCCTGCTTGGCAAGCTCCTTGGCGGTGATGTTGGTGGAGGTCAGCGTGTACTCATAATGGTTGATGGCCCGGCCCAGCCGGCGGGTGGTCAGCAACGGCTGCCACAGGGTGGGGGAGATGGAATCCTGCATAGGTACCTCCGGTATTCAGCGATGCTTTTCCAGGCGGATGCAGCCCTCTTCATCGGGTGTTGTGACGCCATTTTTATAGGAGTAGCCCATCCTTTGATAGAAGGGCACGGCGGTGATGGAAGCTGAGATCTCGATGCGGTTGGCCCGCAGGAAGTACTCGTCCGCCTCAAGCGTCTCGACGATCCTGCGCCCCACACCCTGCCCCTGATACTCCGGCAGGACAAAGATGGTCAGCAGGATGCTCTCTGTTGCGCCGCCCCAAAAACTGCTGATGGCTCCGCAGCCGATGATCTGCCCGGCCCTGACAGCCACATACATATGCGACCACGCAGCCCTGTCCAGCAGCACCTTTTCATCATGGGAAGCAATCGTGTCTTCAATATATTCAGCAGAATAATCCCTGCTGTTGGTAATGCGTAGGGTGGTGGCGATCAGCTGCGCGGTTTCAGCCGCATCAGCGGGAGCAAAAGGGCGAAGCTGCATACGGCATGCCTCCTTGGCGTTCCTTTGCATGATGATAACACGGGTGGAGGGTGCCGTCAAGTCTGCTTTGGTGCAGCGCTTTGGCCTTGTTTTGATAAGATATCCGGACTGGATGATTGCGCCCTTGCACAGGACGGTGCAGTGTGCTAAAATGATGAAGTGTTTTCTATACAGCCTTCTGTGAAAGAGATGTGATCCGAATGAGGAAAGCGCTGAAACCTGCCTTTGTCGCCACGATTCCGGTCATGACGGGCTACCTCGTGCTGGGCTTTGGCTTTGGCATTGTGCTGCAGGCCAACGGCTTTGATATCCTGCTGGCGGCAGCGATGAGCCTGTTCATCTATGCTGGCTCCATGCAGTATGTCGCCATCGGCCTGCTGACGGGCGGGGCATCGCTGCTGACCGTCGCGCTGACGACGCTGATGGTCAATGCAAGGCATCTGTTCTACGGTATTTCCATGCTGGAAAAGTACCGAGATACCGGCAGGTGCAAGCCCTATCTGATCTTTGCGCTGACGGATGAAACCTATTCTCTGGTGTGTCAGGATGAGCTGCCCGTGCCTCCGGAAGGCCGCAAGGCGTATTACTTCCTTGTTTCGCTGCTGAACCAGTGTTACTGGGTGATTGGCTCGCTGCTGGGCGCTGCGGTGGGAACGATGGTGCATTTCAACAGCGAAGGCATTGATTTTGCGCTGACAGCACTGTTTGTGACGGTCTTTGTGGACCAGTGGCTGACGGCAAAGGATCATCATCCGGCGCTGATCGGCGTGGGTGCGTCGGTGCTGTGCCTGCTGATTTTCGGCAGCGAGCAGTTTCTCATTCCAGCGATGCTCATTATCGCGCTGCTGCTGTGCCTGTACAAGGGAGGAAAGAACCATGCGTGATACATCCGTTTGGCTGACCATTGCGGTGATTGCCCTGGTCACAGCAGGAATACGCTTCCTGCCCTTCCTGGTCTTTGGTGGGAGCCGAAAGACGCCGGCAATCATCGAGCGCCTGGGCGCCGTGCTCCCCTATGCCATCATGGGCATGCTGGTGGTGTATTGCCTCAAGGGGACGCATTTTGCATCGCCCGATGGCTTCCTGCCGCCGCTGATTGCCTGCTGCGTGGTGGCCGGGCTCTATGTGTGGAAGAGGAGCACGCTGCTGAGCATCGTTTGCGGCACGCTGTGCTACATGGTGCTGGTGCAGCTGGTGTTCTGATGCCGGGAAACAGGGATTTTTCCGCTAAATCTCTTGCAAAATCATCGGTGGTGGTGTATAATGCCCTCAATGGCAATGAAGGACTTGATTTGTGCCGGATGGTTTCAGCGAGTGCACGGTTGGTGAGAGGTGCGCACCGGAAACACAGACGTACCCGGTCTGGAGCTGCGGCTAATCCCCGCCGTCCCGTCCCCGTTACGGACGCAATGAGAGAGGGCGCACAAGCCGCGCCTTAAGCCGGGTGGTACCGCGAAGCATCACGCCTTCGTCCCTGCAAAAAAAGCAGAGATGATGGCGTTTTTTCTATCATCTCGTGAAAATGAGGAGGTAAATCCCATGGCCAAGGAAAAGAAGCAGGAGTTTGTAACCCACATTACCCCCCGCAGCGAGGACTTCTCGCAGTGGTATACCGACGTGATCAAGATGACGGAACTGTGTGACTACGCGCCCGTTCGCGGCTGCATGGTGATCCGTCCCTACGGCTATGCGATCTGGGAGCGCATCCAGCAGGAGATGGACGCCCGCTTCAAGGCCACCGGCCACGAGAACGTGTCCATGCCCATGCTGATCCCCGAGAGCCTGCTGCTCAAGGAGGCGGAGCACGTGGAAGGCTTCGCGCCGGAGGTGGCGTGGGTTACCCAGGGCGGCCAGGAGCAGCTGACCGAGCGCCTCGCCGTGCGTCCCACCAGCGAAACCATCTTCTGTGAAATGTACTCCAAGTGGGTGCAGACCTGGCGCGATCTGCCCATGAAGTACAACCAGTGGTGCAGCGTTATGCGCTGGGAAAAGAGCACCCGCCCCTTCCTGCGCACCAGCGAGTTCCTCTGGCAGGAAGGCCACACCATCCATGCGACCCCCGAGGAGGCGCAGGAGGAGACCCTCACCATGCTTGAACTCTACCGCGAGGTGGCGGAGAACGTGCTGGCGCTGCCCGTGTATGTTGGTCAGAAGTCCGATAAGGAGAAGTTCGCCGG
>JAFUOR010000129.1 GCA_017481825.1 Clostridia bacterium | reverse complement strand
TCCCGCTCTTTTATGCTAAGATGTTGGTAGTGGCTCATTGAGTTGCTCCTTTCGTAGTTGTCCGCAAACACTATTCTAAAGGAGTTTCCTCTTTGAGTCACTATTTCTTTTGGCTGTTGCACTTACATTGTAAATTCAAGAGATGAAAAAGGGCCTGACCTGGAGTCAATTTCCAGGTCAGGCTTTTTGCTGCATATGAAAAAAACTATCGTCTGCCAATCACGCCGCAGGCGATCTTGGTTCCTGCGTTACCGGCAGGCTGGGTGTGAAAATCATCCGGATTGCTGTGGATGACCACGGTTCGTCCAAGGATGTCCTGCACACGGAAGCGGTCTGTCCGCACCGCGAGATGGGCGCGGCCATGCTGCATCATCAGGGGCGGAAGATCACCGGCATGGTTGGGATGGCCGGTGTCAGCAGGGTTATAGTGGCTTCCGGTCTGCGGGAAGCCAGCACCGCTGCAGAGGTTGCCTTCATGGATGTGAAAGCCGAAGAAGCCAGTTTCGCTGTTTTGCGGAAGTCCGGCCACATCGGCTACTACCAGCACGCTGCCCGATTCCTGATAAAACCGAACCTGGCCATTGATATTCGGCGCGTCCGTTCCGCCTCTGACATAAGCCACCGCGTCCGGACGGCTGGAGTTTCGGAGCATATGATCACCTCACTCCAGCCTATGCCCGAAGGCGGCATACCGTGCAGATCAAAGATCCTGCACATCGGCAGCCGAGAGGTCATTTTCCACGTTATCCCGAGCCAGATCATTGTCAATGACGGGATAAACCTTAGAAATGGGCCGCTCCGTGTGGAGCACCTTCTGGCTGGGGCCTGAAGTGCCGCTGATGATCGGATTCGCGGGTTGACTGCTGTTCTTGGCTTTCCCCTGCAGTTCCGGGACGGGCGGCATTTCATTGCGTGGTTCTACGTGCGTTCGGTTTGGTCTTTTCATGCCTTGCTTGGCCATCATATCACCTCGCATTCAGCGTTCCCGGGATTTACTGCGGGCATTCATCCGGGATGAAGTTCACATCATGCGGGGGCGCTATCATACCAACACTTGGCTATGAAAAGGATCAATTCATACCAGTCCCGCCTTGACCAGACGGTCTTTGAGCCTTGGGCCAAAGAAGGTCACCACGGCTATTTTGACGGCGTCAAAGGGAATGAATGGCCATACGCATACAGCCAGAGCCGCAGAGGCGTTCACACCGGATTGCATGCAGTACCACGCTGTGCCGAACAGGTAGAGCACCGCTGTCCCAACGGCCATGCCAGCGAGCAGCAGAAGACGCCTGTCTGTTCGGGCGCATGCCGCCCCTGCGATGGCCGTCAGGAAAAGATAGCCGACCATGTAGCCGCCCGTGGGCCCCAGCAGCCGCGATGCGCCGCCTGTAAAGCCCGACAGCACCGGCAATCCCATCAGGCCGATCAGCAGATATACGCCGCAGCTGACCGTCGCCATCCGCCCCCCCAGCAGCAGCGCGGACAGCAGCAGCACAGCGCTTGCCAGCGATACGGGAACGGGACCGACGGGGATAGTCAGCGGCCCGGCAATGCAAAGGAGAGCCGCCATCAGTGCGGTCAGGGTCAGATGGTGTGTGCGGCGCATGGGCAGTCCTCCTTGTGGATTGATCGGGGTTGAGTATATCACCGGGACAGAGCGCTTGTCAATCCTCGGTGCCTGTGCTACAATAGGACTATCCGGATGAAAACAAAATGGGAGATGATGGCATATGATGCGCCTTTTTGATGAGCATACCCTGCGTCAGGTGACCACCCTGGATGGTTTGTGGACGCTGACGGCGGAGGACATGGCCTACCCCTTCCTCGTTCCCGGCGTATGGGAGCGCATTCCCGCGCTGACAACCTGGCGCGGCGTGGCGGAAATAGAGCGCACGGTGGTGATCGACAAGCCCGGTCATGTGTTGCTGCGCTTTGGCGGCGTGAGTCACACAGCCACGGTCTGGTGGGATGGCGAAAAGGTCGGCTGGCATTACAATGCCTTCACGGCCTTTGAGGTGCTGCTCAAGGATGTGCAGGCGGGCGTCCATACCCTGCGAGTTACGGTGGATAACCGCTTCACCAAGGAATCCCTGCTGCATGTGCCCAATGATTATTACACCTACGGCGGCATCAACCGGCCCGTGGAGTTGCATGCTCTGGGTGCTGCCCGCATCTGCCGCATGGCCTTTTCCTGCACGGAAACGGGCGAGGGCGCCTATCTGGCGAAGGTCAACGTGCAGGTGCAGGCGCTGGAGGACTGTGCGGCGATGCAGCTGCACGTCGCTGCTGCCGGCGGTGAGGCGATGGCGGAGGTTCCGACGCTGAAAGAGGACGAAACGGCCTGCGTGACGGTACAGTTCCCCGTCTCCGGTGTGCAGAAGTGGGATATCCGTCAGGGCCGCCTCTACGATCTGAGCGCGAAGCTTCTGGCGGATGGCCGGATAATGGACGATCTCATCGACCGGGTGGGCTTCCGCACGGTGGAGGTTCGGGGCGAAGATATGCTGCTCAATGGGCGCAAGGTGTTTGTGAAGGGCTTCAACCGCCATGAGGATCACGGACAGTTTGGCTGTGCGCTGAGCGTTGATGCGATGATGGATGATATCCACCTCATCCTGGACAGCGGCGCCAACAGCATCCGCACCTGCCATTACCCCAATGATCCGCGGTTTCTTGACCTGTGCGATGCGATGGGTCTCCTGGTGTGGGAGGAAAACCATGCCCGTGCCATCGATATCCATCCTGAGGGCTTTGACGAGGTCTGCGCCATCGTCAATGAAGAGATGGTGACGCAGCATGTCAACCACCCGTGCATTTACACATGGGGTATCCTCAACGAGTGCGAAAGCGAGACGGAGTTCGGGCGTGAGGTGTATCGCAAGCAGCTGGAGCAGCTGCGCAGGCTTGACCCCACCCGTCCGGTGACCTTTGCCTCCTGCCGGTTCTTCACGGATATCTGCCTGGATCTGGTGGATATCGCGTCCTTCAATATTTACCCCCTGTGGTACCACAGCGAGCCCGCAGCGGACTACGCGACACGTCTTGCCGCCTGGATGGACGAAAATGGCGCCAAGGACAAGCCCATCATCTTCTCCGAATTTGGTGCGGGCGCGATTGCAGGCTTCCACGATCCCTTCGGACGCGCCAAATGGAGCGAGGAGCGCCAGGGTGATATCCTCGACGCTCAGCTGACGGCAATTCTGGGCATGGAGCGCGTCAGCGGTGCGTATATCTGGCAGTTTGCCGATGTGAAGGTTGCGGAGGAATGGGCGTACTCCCGCCCCAAGACCCAGAACAACAAGGGTATCGTCGATATGTACCGCCGCCCCAAGATGAGCTATGCGGTGGTCAAGAAGCATTTCAAGGGATAAAGGAAGACTCTGCTCCGGTGGCGGGAGGATTCTGAAGGAACAATTTCTCCGGCAACGAACAAACGAACATCCGGTGAAAATGCCGGATGTTCGTTTGTTTATGTAAGTGTACAAACGCAATGCACTGGCACAGTATGTATAATTGCGCCCTCCTGAAATGGTGGGAATTCATTTTGTCTGCTCAACAAATTGGTGTTTTTCTAACTGACGAACTGAAAGTTTTCAGACTTAAGGCTATTGTTTTTCCCTTACAATATATACACCATAAATTCCAAGGAAAATATAAGATATAAGGCAAGTTACCAATGCTATGGTTGGGTACTGATTACTTGTTGAAAAACAAAAAGGAATACCACATAGATTGATAATTAAATGTAGTATAATTGGAATCCATAGGTTTTTACTCATAACATAAACTGCCCCAAAATAAACACCAAGTGCAGTTGCCCAAACAGTTTTAGCTATTACTGTTACAATTGGCTGTCCCAAGGCCCCCAAAATATGTCCTAATCCAAATAATACGGAAGCAAGTAAAACTGCATACAGTGTTGCATTTTTTCTCTCTCCAAACCACTTTTCAATAATATTCTGTAATAAACCTCTTAAATACAGTTCTTCCATAATACCAACGCCAATGTAATACACGATGCCTTCGACAATAACTCTCCATATGGTTGGTTTATTGTCGAATGGTGTCAATCCGATACAGAAAGCAATTGTTGCTAGGATGGTCGCAATTACCGCAGGTAATCCATATTTTCTTAAGCCAATCAATATTCCTTCAGACTGTAATCCAAACCACCAGTCTTTGATAAAAGCCTTTTTACACAACCAACAAATGAAAAAAGCCAATAAAAAATTCAACATCAAAGTAATGTAAATCGGATTGATATCCTTGATTTTTACATTGCAAAATAACGCTGCTGGCAAAGCGGACATTTCCATAAAGGTCATTATTAATGTTAAAATAACTACCACTATTGTTTTACTTCTATTTTTCATTATCTCACCTACAGATTAGAGCTTATCGCTTTCATTCCATCACCACAGTACAAGGAACCGCAAGCCAGCCAAAGCTTACGGTTCCGTTGTTTGCTAAATGGCAAGTGGGGGATAACTCCTTCCTTTCCATCATCCTTGCTGTTGGAGCAGGGCTTTTTCGCGCTTACAGACTGTTCATGAAATTCTCGTAGGTGTATTCGGCGGCCTGTGCATCGGTCAGATGGTGGGCGTAGGGGACGCGCTCACCATCGCTGCCGGGGCCGGTGCAGGCATATTCGGCATAGAAGCCCGTCTCCGGAAACTGCGCCTTGCCCCAGTCATTCCAACCTTCAGGCTTGATGTGGGGATCGATGAAGCAGCGCAGCAGCACCGTTTTGGCAAACTCGCGCCAAGGGCGGCCCAGATACATCGTTGCGTCGCCGACGTTTTCGCCTGCAAGGAAGCGGCAGTTCATAAACACGTAGCCGTACTTCTGGCCTTCCGGGGTGGAGGCAGCGGTGGCGTAGCCGCCGGGGATGCGTCCGTCGGTATAGGCGTTGATGCTCACGATATCGCAGTCCTCAAACCAGGCTGCCGCACCACCGAAAATGAAATCTACGTCGCCCTTGATCACACAGCGGCGGTAGGTATGGCGCTGGGGCCTGCGGGGCAGGAGCTGCGTGGGGCCGAGGAAGCCGTTTTTGAGAGCCTCTTTGGGCGGCAGGGGCGCGGTGAAAAGCGTATCCTGCGCGGAGAGCAGCGTGCAGTCCTCACAGGTGAACAGATCGCCGTCGGCAAAGAGAGCCACGCACTGTCCGACCTCCTCCCGGGGGCGGGCAGCGTTCTCAACAGTCAGTCCACGCAGGGTGCAGCCGTTTGCCAGCACCAGCAGCGTGTAGGAGCGGAAGGTGCCGATGTTCAATCCGTCGGGATGGGGACGGCTCGCAGCGTCGTCCCAGACAATGCGGGTGCTTTCCGCGCCTGCGCCCTCCAGGGTAACATTCGCGCGGCGCAGCTCGACCTTCTCGCGGTATTCGCCGGGCATGAGGCGGATGACAGCGGGCGAAGTATCCTGCGGAAGGCTGTTGATGGCATTTTGCAGGGCATGATCGCCAGGTTGGATGGTGATGGTCAGCATGGTCGTTCCTCCTTACACAGCTACGTTGTTGACCGGCATGCCGGCGATGAACTGGCGTACATTGTCTATTGCCGTGTCCATCAGGCGCTGGCGGGCCTCATGGGACGCCCAGGCGATATGGGGCGTGATGATCATATTGTCCAGCCCCAGCAGCGGATTGTCGGCCTTGATGGGCTCGGTGGACACCACGTCCGAGGCCGCGGCGTAGACCTTGCCTGACAGCAGCGCCTCCCGCAGGTCGGCCTCGTTGATCAGTCCACCGCGGGCGGTGTTGAGCAGGATGACGCCATCCTTCATCTTGGCGATGGCATGCCGGTCGATCATCCCGGCATTATCCGGCGTCAGCGGGCAGTGGAGGGACACGATATCGCTCTTTTCGTAGAGCTCCTCCAACGTCACGTAGGGTTCGCCCCTGCCATGGCGGCTGTAAGCCAGCACCTTCATGCCGAAGGCCCGCGCCAGCTCTGCCGTGGCCTGACCGATGCGTCCGTAGCCCACGATGCCTATGGTCTTGCCTGCCAGCTCCATGAGGGGATAATCCCAGAAGGCAAAATCCCGGCAGGCTGTCCAGCGACCCTGCTGCACGGCGGTATTGTGATGGCCGATGCGATGGCAGATCTCCAGCAGCTGCGCCATGACAAACTGCGCCACCGCCTGCGTGCCATAGCTGGGGACGTTGGCTACCACGATGCCGCGTGCTTTGGCGGCAGCCACATCAATCACGTTGAAGCCTGTTGCCAGTACGCCGATGTATTTCAGCTGCGGGCAGGCGTCCATTGTGGCGGCGGTGATGGGGGTCTTGTTGGTCAGAAGGATGGGCGCATCGCCGATGCGGGGGAGGATATCCTCCGGGGCGGTGTATTCGTGTACAGTCAGCTCGCCCAACGAGGCCAGGGGATCCCAGGACAGGTCGCCGGGGTTTTCCACATAGCCGTCAAGGACAACGATTTTCATAGGTGTTCCTCCCTGTCTGCTCATGATTTGGTAAAGGCGGCAGCACGCTCCTCCATGCCCCTGGCGTAGTCCCGGGTCATGGGTACGTCGATGCCGGTCTGCTCCGCCATTTTGATTACCTCGTGGCTGAACAGCGTCATCTCACCCACCTGCCCCTCGGCAAAATCGCGGCTGAGAGAGCTTGTGGAGTCATCCGTGCAGGTCATGAGCTTATCCATGTTGATATCCACCAGATCGCCGGGGATATTGACCCCCATGGCGCGCCCCACCTGGGCGGCTTCCTCCATGAGGGTGCGGTATTCGCTGCGCAGTTTGTCCGAATGCTTGATCTCGCCAATGGTGACGCCCCAGCGGGCGGTCACGACGTTGTAGGCGCAGTTGAGCACATACTTGCCCCAGATGGCAGCACGCACATCCTGGGCATAACGGCAGTCCACATCAAGGGCCTGCAGGGCGTCACAAAGTCGCTGGCAGCCCTCCGCTCCCTTGGCGTCTCCGGGCGCAGCGCCTGCAAACAGGTAGGTGAAGGGGCCCTTCTGAGTGATGGCATAGCTTTCATCCGAGCTGGATACGGTGTAGATCACGCAATCCAGCACATGTCCCCGGGGGAGAAGTCCGCGCAGCGTGTCGCCTGCGGACACGCCGTTCATCACGGGCATCACCAGCGTATTGGGGCCGACGATGGGCTCGATCTGTCGGGCAACGGCGGGCAGCGCATCATTTTTGACGCAGATGAGGATGGCGTCCTGCACGCTCAGCGCAGAGGGATCGTTCGTGACGCAGCCGGGGCGGACGGTGAAGTTCCCATAGAGCTCGCTGTGCAGCGTCAAACCATGCTGGCGCAGATGGGAAGCCCGGGGTTCCCTGGCCACGATGCTCACAGCATGGGCGTCGCGCCGCAGCATGGCGCCCGCCAGCAATCCGCCGACCCCGCCTGGGCCGATCAGTGCGATCTTCATGGAAATGTTCCTCCCGTATACAAGCCTTTCTGCCATTGTAGCACGGGCGGCAGGGGCTGTCAAATGAGAAACCGCTGTCATACTTGCAAATCCTGCAGTCTGATCGGTGGACTTTCGTGTCGGGATATGGTATGATGGTATCATCCCCAAACTATATGGACGGTAAGGATGGATGCATATGAAGATCATCAACCGCATACTGGCGCTCATGATGGCGCTGATGCTGCTCTGCGGTCTGGCGACGGCGGAGGATACGGCCCTTCGCGGTTATGACAAGAAGGCGGGTTACGTTTACGTGATTCTTGGCAGCTTCCCCCAGACGGAGGATGGCGGCGTGGAGCCGATCCTCTGGCGTGTACTGGCGGTGGAGGATGGCCGGGCGCTGCTCCTGAGCGAGTATGTGCTGGAGGCGCGGCGCATTCACGGCGATTATAAGGAGTACGCCAACAAGCCCACCAACAAGAAAAATCCCGGCTTTGACGGTGATTTTACCCAGACGGAGATGGCACAGTACCTCAACGGCGACTTTGCGCAGAAGAACTTCACCATCGAGGAGCAGTCTGTCATCTCCCCCGATGAAACCTACGGTATGTTCTTCCTCCTCTCCGGCGACGATCTGAAGAACAAGGACTACGGATTTGTGGACAACAACAGCCGTAAGGCGTGGGGTACCGAGTATGCCAAGGCCAATGGCCTGTTTGTTTACGGCAGCTCCCGCGGCAATCACAGCCCTTACTGGACGCGCACCCAGTCCACCACCAACACTCAGGGCGCCCGCTGCATCAAGAGCAAGGGTGAGATTGGCTACATCAATGTCATCACCGAGGATGAGGGCATGCGTCCTGCCTGCTATCTGGATATGGCCAGGGTGCAGCTGACTGGCGGCAGCGGCACGCTGGAGGACCCCTACCGGCTGAATACGGATAAGGCGACTGACACTGCCATGACGGAAAATATCGAAACGACTGAATGCGACTGCGTCCCGGAGGGAGAAAAATGCGACTGCTGCGACTGCTGTTCCTGCTCACTGCGCTGACTCTACTGCCCGCTGCTGCTCTGGCGGACAAGACCATTACCATCACCTTCACGGGCGATGTGACCCTTGGCGGCGAGGATTATCTGCGCGATCAGCCGGATTCCTTTCATTCTGTTTATGACGCCAACGGCCCGGAGTATTTCCTGAGCAATATGGCGGATTTCTTCGCCGAGGATGATTTGACCATCGTAAACCTCGAGGGCGTACTGACCGACCGCGACACCCTGCCTGCCATGGACAAGGGCAAGGGTACCGAAATCGGCAGCGGCTATTGGTTCCGGGGCCGTACGGAGTTCGTGAAGGTGCTGACCTCCGCCAGCGTGGAGGCAGCTTCCCTGGCCAACAACCATGCCCTTGATTACGGAGAGCCTGGCTTGCAGGATACCATCGATACCCTTGAAAATGCAGGGATCGAGTGGTTTGCCACCCGAGATAAGAACGCCTCCGGCACCGAGAAGTTCTTCTTCTACGAGAAGGACGGCGTGACGGTGTGCTTCATGTCCCTGTATTGGGATGATTATCTCCAGGGGGATCCCAACGGCTCCGGTGCGTGGATGAGCGAGCAGATCAAGGCCATCAAGGCGGAGGGAAAGGCGGATGCGGTGGTTGCAATTCTGCACGGCGGCCAGGAGTATGGCCGTCACCGCACGCGCCCTCAGACTGTCTTTACCGCCATGGCGATGCGGGCCGGTGCGGATCTGGTGATCTGCCATCATGCCCATGTGGTCATGGGCATGGACGTGATTGGCAGCCGCAGCGCGTTCTATTCCCTGGGCAATTTCTGCTTCGGCGGCAACCGCAATGCCTATCAGGTCAACAGCAAAAAGAAGGTCTCCGTGCAGGATGCGGCTCCGGCGCTGGTGGTGCGCGCGGTGCTGACATTCGATGACGATGGCACTTATAAGGGTCAGCAGATGACTCTATATCCCGTGCAGACCACCAGCATTGACCGCAACGGCGGTGACACCCAGCCCAACAACTTCCAGCCCAAGTTCATCACCGGCGAGCTGGGGGCGCATGTGCTGCACCTGATGCAGATCGACATGAACTATGACCTCAAGGATAAGGTGAACAAGGAGCTCAAGGCCATCGTGGTGGCAAAGGAGGATGAACTGTCGGCGATGGACTCCAGCGAGGGCATGGCCAGTCTGACGCTTCCCTATCTGCCTGCGGAGTGATATGCTTGATTGGAGGTGACGCCCCATGAAGCGCCTTCTGTTGCTGTGTGCCGTGCTGCTGCTGTTGCCCTTGTGTGCTCATGCTGTGACGAGCGTGCCGGACGGCGTTGTGTCCATCGGGGACGAGGCCTTTGCAGGCACAGATGTATCAGCCCTGATCGTCCCGGCCTCCTGCCAGAGCGTCGGCGCGAATGTTTTGGCGGGTTGCAACGCGTCCTACCTGCATATGAAGAGCGCCGCGACGACCCTGGCCTCGGGCGCTGCGGCGGATGTTCCCTTTATCTTTGCGCCCTCGGGCAGCAGTGCAGCGGGTCTGCCGGGTTTCTATGCGGTAGAAACGCTGACAACCGATAGCGGCCTGTATTATGCCGTGACTGATACGGCCCTCCCCCTGTGCGCAAAGGATCCGGACAGCATGAACGGCACCGTGACGATTCCCAAGCTCTTGAACGGCGTCCCCGTGACTTCGCTGGAGGTGCTGGATCTGTCCAACACGGAAGTCGCGGAGCTGTGTGTTCCCTCCTATCTGTCCATCCCGGAGGGGATGAACGTCCAGCCTTACGACGCCATGACCGTCTCTGCGCCCACTGCAGGCACGGAGCAGATTCCTGCCGGAAAGAGCACCGTCTGGACGACCTCTGCCACAGGGCAGTATGGCAGCACCTCGTACATCTGGCTTTTCACCAATGAGAACAGCAGTTACAGCACCATCACGGCGGAACCCAGCGTCACCTATACGCCCCTGAATCAGGGAAGTTGCAGCGTGACCGTTACCGTCGAGGATGCGCTGGGCGACCGGGCAACGGCTCAGAGTGCGAATATCACCGTCACCGAGCCCCAGCCGACCTACCGCGCAGTCCTCATCAGCAACACCTATCCCGGCACGGGCAATGAGCTGCCCGGCTGCGATAACGATGCGGCAGCCATGGCGACCATGCTTTCCACCATGACTGCCACGCCCTATCAGGTGACCCGCTATGAAAACCTCAATGCCGCAGCCATGCGCAGCGTCGTGAAGGCGGATCTCGCCCAGGCGCAGGCGGGTGACGTCTCCCTGTTCTATTTCAGCGGACACGGAACGGCAGGTGGTTCGCTGATGGGTACGGAGAACACTTTTCTCAGCGCCAGCCAGCTCCGCCTGTCCATGGACATGATCCCCGGCATCAAGATCATCATCATCGATTGCTGTTACAGCGGCGCTCTGATTGCCAAGGACGGCGGCTCCGGCGGCCCATCCTCCTTCAACAGGGATGTTATCAGCGCCTTCTCTGGGGTCACCCGCGCGGGCGAGCTGATTGGCAGCAGCTTCTATGTGCTGACCGCCTGCTCTGGCGAGCAGGAGTCTTCCACCATTATGGCGGGAGACATAGATTTCGGAGCCTTCACCTATGGCCTTTGCTATGGCAGCGGATATGATGAATGGAATGGCGAACATCTGCCCGACCTCCCTGCGGATACGGACGGCAACAGTGCCATCTCCCTGACGGAAGCCCAGGCCAGGGCGATGGAGCGCGTGGAGTATCTCAGCAGCCTCATGGAGCAGATGGGCACCGGCTCCCTGGAGCAATCTGTGCAGTGCTACCCCGGCGGAAGCGGCTTTATCCTCTGGGCAAGATAAGCTGATCATCCGTCCCGCTCTTCCGGGACGGATTTTTTTGCAAAAATCCCATTTCGGGGCTTGACAAATCAGCTGATCAATGGTATCATATCATATGTCGCTAAGCGATATGGTGCCATGGCTCAGTCGGTAGAGCACATCGTTCACATCGATGGGGTCGTAGGTTCGAGTCCTACTGGCACCACGTATAGAAAAGAGTCACCCCTTGTGGGTGGCTCTTTTCTATGTATGTCCCGTATGCCTTGAGGCTGCGATGCCTGAGATGTGGAGGCACGTCGATGGGGCATTTTTCCCTGCGCCGCCAGTGGCGGAAGCAGCAGGGGAAAATGTTACCTGACCGAGCGCAGCGAGACCGTAGGTTCGAGTCCTACTGGCATCACTGCAATCCCTCAGTCGAAAGGCTGAGGGATTTTCCTTTAAGGTCAAGGAATTCTCCCAGTGTTCCGGCCCCGCATCTGCATATAAAAAGCGTTCTCGTGGGATGGCGCTTGTTTGCATGTCCACATGATGATCCGGACTCACCTGCCCCGCACCGCATGGCGCAGGCGACGCACCAGCGCGGCTTCGCCCGCAATTACCAGCATTGCCAGCAACCCCAGCAGCATCCGGTACCAGCCCAGCCCCCAGCGGGCCAGCCATTGGAGCGGAGTTCCCGCAACAGGCCCGGCCAGAAACAGGTAGTTGCCGCCGGTGATGGCGTTCACGCCCGATACCACGCAGGCGGTCAGCGCCAGAAAGCCAAGGGCCAGCACGGCGCCCATGGGCCGCGGGCGCCAGCCGAGACTCATGGGCAGCAGCGGCGCAAGAATCAGGGATGCATGCAGAGTATGAAAAGCGAGGGTTGTCAGGCGCGGCCATGGGGTTTGGAGCACGGCGGGGAAGACCAGCGCCAGCATAGCGCCGGGAATGCCCGCATAAAAGGCTGTGTTGACCAGTACCGGATGGCGCGTCAGCAGCATGGGGAGGGTCAGCACGCCCATCAGGCTGCACAGGTGGAGTGGCAGCCCGGTCTGCCAGGTCAGGAGCCCCGCAGAAAGCAGGATGGCCTCCTGGGTGAGCATCGCGCCCCAGATGGTCAGCCCCATGCCCCAGGATGCTGCCAGGTATCGCCGCCGTACCGCCAGCGGGAAGCCCATCAGCCGCCAGAATCGAATGCGGCGGCAGGCGTGGGCGGTCAGCACGGCCAAAATGATCAGCAGCGCATACTGCATGGCCTGACCTCCTTTTTTGACAAAGCATGCCCCGAACCCCCGGTTTGTATGCGGACGTTCACCGGTATTTCACATAAGCGGGGTAGACTGTCTTGTCCGAAAAGAGGATTTCTTTCTTATTAAAGAAGGAAATAGAAGAAAAATCGCGAATTTTTACGAATTACAGTGAATTTCGCTGTATCCAGAATCCACGCAAGGTTTGGTGAAACCCATGAAGATTTATCGTGCTGGTATCGATATTGGCTCCACGACGGTGAAGCTGGTGCTGCTGGATGATGACAGCCGCATGGTTTATGGCGAATACCGCCGTCATGGTGCACGCACGCAGGAGACCCTCGCAGAGATGATGCGGGAGGCCCGTGAGCAGCTGGGGCCCTGCGAGCTCCGCGTCCGCATGACGGGCTCCGGCGCCATCTCGCTGGCAGAAGCGCTCCATGTGGGCTTTGTGCAGGAGGTCGTGGCGGTGGCAGGGGCGCTGCAGAAGGCTGCGCCGCAGACGGACGTTGCCATCGAGCTGGGCGGCGAGGACGCCAAGATCATTTATTTCACCGGTGGCCTGGAGGAGCGCATGAACGGCGTGTGCGCTGGCGGTACGGGTTCCTTTATCGACCAGATGGCGGCGCTGCTCAAAACCGACGCCCCCGGCCTGAACGAGCTGGCGAAGAATTATCACGAGCTGTATCCCATCGCTGCCCGCTGCGGCGTGTTTGCCAAGAGCGATATTCAGCCGCTCATTAATGAGGGCGCGGCGCGGGAGGACTTGGCGGCTTCCATTTTCCAGGCTGTTGTGAATCAGACCATCTCGGGCCTGGCCTGCGGCAAGTCCATTCGCGGCAATGTGGCCTTCCTGGGCGGGCCGCTGCACTTCCTCACGGAGCTGCGGGAGGCTTTTGTCCGCACGCTCAAGCTCAATGACGAAACCGCCATCGTGCCGGAAAACAGCCATCTCTTTGCCGCCACCGGCGCGGCACAGGAGGCATCGCAGGATGAAGCCATCCCCATGGATTCCCTGCTTGAACGCCTCCAACAGGGCGTGATGCTGACCTTTGGCCTCAAGAGCCTGCCTCCCCTGTTCAATGATCAGGACGAATATGCCGCTTTCCGCCACCGCCATCACAAGGCCAAGGTGCAGCGCGGCGATCTGGCGTCCTATGAGGGTGACTGCTTCCTGGGTATTGATGCGGGCTCCACCACCACGAAGGTGGCGCTGATCGGCGAAAAGGGCGAACTGCTCTACTCCTATTACGCAGGCAATCAGGGCAGCCCCATCGAGACGGCTCGCGCCGCCATGCAGGAACTGAGTGAAAAGATGCCTGCCACGGCGCGCATAGCCCGCTCCTGCTCCACGGGCTACGGGGAAAACCTGCTCAAATCCGCTTTCTGCCTGGATGAGGGCGAGGTAGAGACCATTGCCCACTGCACTGCCGCAGCCTTCTTTGACCCGCAGGTGGACTGCGTGCTGGACATCGGCGGTCAGGACATGAAATGCATCAAGCTCAAGGATGGCTCTGTGGATACGATTCTGCTCAACGAGGCTTGCTCGTCGGGGTGCGGCTCGTTTCTGGAGAACTTTGCCAATTCCCTGGGCTATACTGCGGCAGGCTTTGCAGCGGAGGCGCTCTTTGCCAAGCAGCCCGTTGACCTTGGCACCCGCTGCACGGTGTTCATGAACTCCAACGTCAAGCAGGCGCAGAAGCAGGGCGCATCCGTGCAGGATATCAGTGCGGGCCTGGCCTGCTCGGTCATCAAGAACGCGCTGTTCAAGGTGATTAAGCTGGCTGATCCAAAGGAGCTGGGCAGCCACATCGTCGTACAGGGCGGCACCTTCCACAACAAGGCTGTGCTGCGCGCTTTCGAGCAGCTGGCGGGCGTGGAGGCGGTGTGTCCCGACATTTCGGGCATCATGGGCGCCTTTGGCGCGGCGCTGATTGCCCGTGAACGTTATGAGGGTCAGGCAACCACCACCCTCCCCATTGACGAGATCCTGGGTCTCATCTGGCAGACGCGCACCACCCGCTGCAAGGGCTGCACGAACCACTGCATGCTCACGGTCAGCCTTTTCCCCGGCGGACGCCGCCATATCACGGGCAACCGCTGCGAAAAGGGCCTGGGTGCGGGCGCGGAGAAATCCACCGGCCCCAATGTCATGGCCTATAAGCTCCACCGCCTGTTTGATTACACGCCCCTTGATCTGCGCCATGCGCGGCGCGGCGTGATCGGTATCCCGCGGGTGCTTAACATCTACGAGAACTTCCCCTTCTGGATGACGCTGTTGACCAAGCTCTCCTTCCGCGTCATCGTCTCCCCGGCCTCCAGCCGTGCAATCTATGAGATGGGCATGGAGTCCATCCCCTCGGAGAGCGAGTGCTATCCCGCCAAGCTGGCCCACGGGCATGTGCAGTGGCTCATCAACGAGGGTGTGCGCACGGTCTTCTACCCTTCCGTGTTTTTTGAGCATCAGGAGATTGCGGACGCGCAGAACCATTACAACTGCCCCATGGTGGCGGCCAATCCCGAGAACATCGGCAACAATGTAGAGGACATCACCAGCGGCAAGGCGCGGATTTTGAAGCCCTTCCTGGCCCTGACCAACGAAAAGGTCGCAGCGGACAGGCTGGTCAGGTTCTTCCACAAGACCTTTGAGATTCCCGAGGGCGAGGTGCGCGAGGCCGTCCATGCTGCCTGGGAGGAACAGCAGTGCGCCAAGACCGACGTGCGCGCCGCAGGTCAAAAAGCCCTGCAATGGATGGCGGACAACGGCAAGAAGGGCATCGTGCTCGCCGGACGCCCCTATCATGTTGATCCGGAGATCAATCATGGCATGCCGGAGCTGATTGCCTCCTATGGCCTTGCCGTGCTGACGGAGGACAGCATTCCTGCCGATTTCAAGGCTGAGCATCCCCTGCGCGTGATGGATCAGTGGGTGTACCACAGCCGGTTATACCATGCGGCGGAGTATGTACGCACCCGCGAGGATCTTGAACTCATCCAGCTCAACAGCTTTGGCTGTGGCTTGGATGCGGTGACCACCGATCAGGTCAGCGAGATTCTTGAAAAATCCGGCAAGCTCTATACCCTCATCAAGATTGACGAGGTCAACAGCCTTGGTGCGGCGCGCATCCGTGTGCGCAGCCTGCTTTCCGCCATGGCTCAGCGCGAGCGCAAGGGTATCCACGCCCATGTGGAAAGTGCCGCCTACCATCGTGTGGAGTACACCAAAGCCATGCAGAAGGCGCAGTATACCATCCTTGCGCCAAACATGTCTCCGCTCCATTTTGATATTCTGCAGCCGGTTTTCCGCAAGCATGGTTATAATGTCGTGATGCTGAATAACGATAGCCGCAGCGCCATTGATACGGGTCTCAAATTTGTCAACAATGATGCCTGCTATCCGTCCATCATTACCGTCGGTCAGATGATGGAGGCGGTGCTCTCCGGCGAATACGACACCGATCATCTGGCTCTTGCCATGACCCAGACGGGCGGCTGCTGCCGCGCAAGCAACTATGTGGGCTTCATCCGCCGGGCGCTGGAGAAGGCCGGACTGGGGCATATCCCGGTTATCTCCCTTAACTTCAGCGGCCTTGAAAAGAACGAGGGCTTCAAGCTCACGCTGCCCCTCATCATGGGTGCGGTGAAGGCCGTGGTCTTTGGCGATCTGCTGATGCGCTGCCTGTACCGTGTCCGCCCCTACGAGGTGCAAAGGGGCAGCGCCAATGCGCTCAAGGATAAGTGGACGCGCATCTTCATCGAGCACTTGACCGCTGACAAGCCGGAAAGCAAGTACGGCGCGCTGTGCGAAGGCGTCGTCCAGGACTTTGACGCACTGCCCATTCACGAGGATGTGAAGAAGCCCCGCGTGGGCATCGTGGGCGAAATTCTCGTCAAGTACATGCCCGTGGCGAATAACGGTCTTGTTGATCTGCTGGAGACGGAGGGCGCGGAGGCTGTTGTGCCGGATCTGATCGATTTCTTCAATTACAGCATCTACAACAACAAGTTCCGCCACCGGGAGCTGGGGCTGCCCTTCTCCTCCGAGGCGACGGCGGTGTTGGGCGTGAAGGCCATCCGCGCCATCCGTAAGCCCGCGCTGGATGCACTGAAAAAATCGAAGCGCTTTGAAGTACCCATGCCCATCGGGCATATCGCCGAGCTGGCCGAGCCCTTCCTGTCCCTGGGCAACCAATATGGCGAGGGATGGTTCCTCACCGGTGAAATGGCAGAGCTGCTGCTCACAGGCGTTCCCAACATCGTATGTATCCAGCCCTTTGCGTGCCTGCCCAACCATGTGGTGGGCAAGGGCGTGATCAAGCAGCTGCGCAGCAAATACCCCCAGGCTAACATCTGCGCGGTGGACTTCGACCCTGGCGCATCCGAGGTCAACCAGCTCAACCGCGTCAAGCTCATGCTTTCGGCTGCCCGCAAGGCGCTGGAGGCGTAAGGAAATCCGGCTGTGTCCCTGCGATGCAGCCGGATTTTGTATCTCCATTGTTCACCGCATGGACAAGGCCTTTTTGCCGTGGTATAATGTTTCAAACGAACGTAAAGAAGGTGCCGCCATGCGACATTATGCCCTGATTGGCGAAAAGCTGGGCCACAGCGTGTCCCAGCCCATTCACGAGGCCATCTTCCGGGAAATGGGGATCGATGCGGATTATCGCATCATTGAAATTCCCCGCAGCGAAATGGCCGTCCAGACCCGCGAGCTCCTGTGCACGCTGGATGGCTTCAACATCACCATCCCCTACAAGACGGACGTAATGCCCTTGCTGGATGAGATTGATCCTTACGCAGCGGCGATCGGTGCTGTGAACACCGTGCGCACAGGTGAAAAGAATGTGGGCTACAACACCGACGCGCCCGGCTTCACCCGCATGCTGGAGCGTTATGGCATCGATCCGGCGAAGTCAGAGCAAAGCTTCATCCTCGGCTCGGGCGGAACGGCGCGCACGGTGTATGCCTGTTTGCAGCAGATGGGTGCAACGCATGTGACGGTGGTTTCCCGTCATCCCGATCCGGAAAAGCCCCATGAGATCAGCTATGCGCAGTTCTACGAGGTCTTCCCGCAGGTGGGAGGCGTAATTGTCAACGCCTCCGCTGCCGGCATGTGGCCCCGCAAGGATGTCGATAACATCTGCGCTATCCACCCCGACCGCGTGGACGAGATGATGCGCTATGCCACGGGCGTGGCGGACGTGGTGTACAATCCCCCGGAGACCTTCCTGACCCAGGCGGCGGCCCGGGCGGGGCTTCCTTGGTGCACGGGCATGTACATGCTCATCGAGCAGGCGGTGCAGGCTGAGGCTATCTGGCAGAGCCGCGCGATGCCTGAGGGACTGACTGACAAACTCATGAAGGAGCTGAAGCTGATATGAAAAAGATCCTCCTCCTCAACGGCCCCAACATCAACCTGACCGGTTTGCGTGAGAAATCCGTCTATGGTGCGAAGACCTTCGACGATCTCATCGCCCTTTGCAAGGATGAGGCGAAAAAGCTGGGCGTCGAGCTGCGCTGCGTGCAGTCCAACCACGAGGGCGAGCTCATCGACGCCATCCAGCAGGCCTATTTTGACGGCTTTGATGGCGCAGTGTTCAATCCGGGCGGATACACGCATACCTCTGTTGCGCTGCACGATGCGATTGCCTCTGTGCCCATGCCCATCATCGAGTGCCATATGAGCAATGTCCATGCCCGGGAGGAATTCCGCCACAAGTCCATGACGGCCAGCGCTTGCCGCGGGCAGATTGTAGGCTTTGGGTTTTACGGGTATGTGATGGCGATCAGGGCGCTGGTGGAAGCGTGAAAAATGGAATAAAAAGAAGCAGCCTCCCGCAGAAAAACGGGAGGCTGCCTGCGTTCTGTCAAGAAAAATTATCCCGGAAAGCAAAGCGCCGTCATGGCCGCCTTGGCCGGGATAACCTCCCGGGGCGGCTCGGTGTAGGGCGCCAGCTGACGGGCCATCCACACCACATCACACCACTGGCCCAGCTTGTAGCCTGTCTTGGGGAAAACGCCAAGATTTGTGAAACCGCATTTCTCATGCAGACCCACGCTGCGCCCGTTGGGCAGTGTGATGCACGAATAGGCATTGAGGTACCCCTGTGCTGTCAGGATGCGCAGGCAGGCCTCCAGCAGTGCCCGGCCCGTGCCTCGGCCCTCCAGACCGGGGGTCAGGTAGATGGTCAGTTCCACATCCCAGCGGTAGGCTTCCTTTTCTCGGAAGGAGGCCGCGTAGACAAAGCCGACAACAGCTCCGGCATCTTCTGCAACCAGGAAGGGATAGCGCGGATCGGCGATCTTATGGGCGAAGTCCTCTGCCTTGGGCGCTTCGGTGGCGAAGGTGATTACGGTGCTGCGGACATAGTGCGCATAGATACCGGCGATGGCAGGTGCATCCGCAAGGACGGCGGGGCGAAGGAGCATGGCAGAGCCCTCCTTTGAAAATCGATATGCCCATGATAGCACAGCTGGCGCGGGATGGCAAGCAGCATGTGGAGCAACAAAACGGAAGGCTGCCGCACAAAGTCATGCGGCAGCCCGTTCTTATGGCGTTGGTTCATCGATGATGACGGCATTCTGTTCCATGGTGATGGAGCCGCTTTCCTGCGTGCGGCTGAGATCAACGGAGAAGCTGTATGCCAGCAGCAACAGCAGGACCTGGAAGGCGACGTAGATTCCCAGCACCCACGCTGCGACTTTCCAGATGCGGTTCCGGCGGCGGTTTTGAATGGCCAGCTGCTCGTTGATCTGGGACAGGGCCGCTGCGATGTCAGCGGACGATGCGTCAGCCGCAACCGGAGCGCCAAGGAGCTCGGAGACGGATACGTCCAGCACGTCGGCAAGGCGCGATAAGGCGTCTGCATCAGGGACGGAGAGGTTTTTTTCCCATTTGGATATGGTTTGCCGTACGACGTGCATCTCGTCTGCCAGCTGCAGCTGAGACAGTCCGCGCTGCTTGCGCAGCCTGATGATGGTTTCACCCAGCATGGGGTCACATCCTTTCGTTTTGATGCTTACATCGTATCCCCCGCCGTCCAATCTGGCAAGCAACGCCCGTTAACATCCGCGCAACGCCGGAAAACATCAGGCGGTGCGCTGTCTTACAGTGCACCGTCCACCGCGCGGGAGCCAGCTTCCAGCACCTTGGCGAAGAACGCCAGCGCCAGGCCCTGACCCCAGCCCTGGGTCCAGCGGCGGGGAATATTGCGGTAGCCGTCGCGATCCTTCATCACGGCCGTGCCGCCGGAGACGTTCAGCACGCGGCCCTCGGGGCTGACGTTGGCCAGGATGCCTTCAACGGACTTGTTGATGTACTTCAGGTGCAGCGGATTGCCCTTGGAAACCATGGCCGCTGCGATGGCGCAGGAGGCGGAGACCTCCTCGTAGCTCTCCTCGTCATCCAGGATGGTGCGCCACAGGCCGTTTTCGGTCTGCAGGAGCTTGAGCGCCGCCAGATGCTCTGCCAGAGAACCGGCGATATCCATGTACTTGGGGTACAGGTAGCACTCCGGCAGTACGCGGCCCACCTGGCTCATGGTATAGGCAGCCCAGGAGTTGGCGCGGCCCCAGTAGAAGCCGGACATGTGGTCCTTGTTGATGTTGTTGTAGCCATGGTACCACAGGCCGCTCTGCTTGTCCTGCAGGTATTCGATGTGCCAGTAATACTGGTTCAGCGCATCATCCACCAGCTTCGCATCGCCGAACATGACGCCTGCACGCAGCATGAAGTAGGCGCCCATCATGAGGGTATCGGCCCAGCACTGCTCCGGGAAATCGTTCTTGGCGGAGACGGTGTGCTGCAGCACGCTGTCGCCAAAACGCTCGGCCTTGTTGCACAGATAGTCGAGCTTTTCCATGATGATCTTCTTGTACTTTTCATCGCCGTACTTTTCATACAGAGACAAAAGGCAATGGCCCATGGAGCAGGTGTTGACCGTCCAGATGGGCAGGCCCAGCTCGATGTACTCATCCACGCGGGCCTTGACCATGTTCAGGTACTTATCATCGCCCGTCACGCGGGAGACCTCGCACATGCCGTAGTAGGCCACGCCGCAGGGCCAGTCCCACATCATGTCCATGTTCATGGTTTGCTGCGCGATGGCATCGACAGCAGCCATGACGCGGGCCTTGTCAAAAACGATACCAGCCATTGTGTATTCCTCCTGTTGTGGTGTAAATGGGATGCTCTCGTGTGCGCTGCTCCTATCATATCACAGAACGGTCCATGATGGAAGGGCCAATTTGTTTTCCATCAGAGCGGCCTTATTCGAGGGCCTCCGGCAGGCAGGGGCTCTGTACCTCGCGGGGGTTTTCAGCCCTCTCGACACCCATTTTTTCGCGATTGGGCCGAGCGCCTGCGGTTGAGGCTGTGCACGCGTGGTTATTGGGGGAACGAAAGTTACATGCACCTTGTTGGTCATGCTTTGGCTCGGCTCCGTGAACATGTTCACGGAGTCCTCGCATCGCCCGCAGATTGAACGTACCTTTGCGGCAGCAGGAGGCGGCCCCTTCTGTGGAGGGTGCGGGAGTAAGTGATGACCATTTTGTGATCGGTGTGATGCCAACCTTTTCTGGCGCTGTCAAAAATGGGAATTTGAATGAGGTCGCACTGTGTTTTTCGCCATGAGCGAGAAAACCGGGGCCCCTTCGGGCCCCGGCAGGGTTTTGTGGTGAGATTAACGGGTGGGCAGCTTGGTGGTCTGGCCGTTGTTGTAGGCTTCCAGACGCTCGTCGATGATCTCCTGGTAGCCGGCATCCAGGTATTCCTGGCACAGCTCAGCGTACAGAGCATCGAACTCAGCGGGATCACACTTGACCAGCTTGGCGTAGTACTCCTGGTACAGGCTCAGCAGGGTTGCGGTGTACTCAGCCTCGGACTCGATGGCCACGGCGAAGATGGGATCGGAGTAGGCATTGCCAGCGTCGGCGATGGCCTTGGTCTCGTTGGTCCAGGAGTCGATCATCATCTGGGTGAAGTCCTGGGGCAGGCCCTGAGGAGCAATCGCCTTGATGGAGTCTTCGATGGTACCAACGACCTTGGAGGCGTGCACCAGACAGGTCATGTCGATGTTCATGTTGTGGTTCAGCATGCCATCGCCCATGTAGGAGCCGTCAACGACGGGCAGGCCGTTCTCGCCCATGACATAGGTGGTGCCTTCGATGCCGTTCTCCAGAACGAACAGGTTCTCTTCCTGGATCATCCACTCCATGAGCATCCAGGCAGCCTTCAGCTGGTTCTCGGTCGCATAGGAGGAGAAGCCAACGATCATGCCGAAGGGGTTGTCAGCGCGGTTACGGGCGGTCGCAACGCCTTCCTCTTCCACAGCGTAGGCGGAAGCGATGGCCAGCTCAGCATCGGGGTTGTTGGCGTAGAAGGCGTTCAGCCAGTCCACGTTCGCGGCCATGTAGCCGCCGTACTGGTAGGTCTTGCCGTTGATGAAGTCGGTCTGCAGCTGGTCAGAAGCAGCGCCGGCGGTGTTCTTCTCCAGGTCGAACTCGGAGGAATACCAGCCCATGTGATACTCGCTGTTCAGACGCTTGAGCAGGCGCTTGGTGGGCTCCCAGGTCAGGGAAGCGGTGCCCAGGGAGGCGTGCTGCGCCCACTCGGCCTCGACCAGATCCTGATCATGGTAAGCGAAGTTGGCAACGTAAGCAGCGGTGGGGATGCCCAGACCCAGAGGCGCCTGATCGGTCAGACCGGCCTCGATGATCTTGTTGATGGCGTCCTTGTGCTCCTCGTAGGACTTCGGCACGTGGTCATAGCCCACAGCGCGCAGCCAGTCCATACGCACGAAGGTGTAGTAGGTGTAGCCGGTGTTGTAGTAGGGACGCTCGGTCAGCACGAAGAAGGTCTCGCCATTGATGTCGGTGTAGTTCAGCTGGTTGTTCTCCACCATCTTGCCGTAGAAAGTGGGAGCGACCTTGGCGAACGCCTCGAGATCGATGGTCTGCATCGCGCCGTCGGTGGCCCACTGGGCAACCTTGGGATAGTCATACTCCATCATGATGGTGGGAGTATCCTTGGCAGCGATCAGCATGGAGTACTTGGTCATCACGTCGCCGCGGGGGATGGCCACGTAGTTGACGTCGACGTTCCACTTGTCGCCGAACTCCTTCTGGATCCACTGGGTCCAGTAGTTGTCGTCAACGGCGGGATAGCCGGCCTTGGAACGGTCGTACACGGGGACGGTGATGGTCACGGTCTCCTCGAAGGGAGTCCACGCGGCCATGCCGGTGGCTTCTTCAGCCATCGCCATGGGAGCCAGGCTGAGCATCATGGCCAGCACCAGCAGCAGGGAAACAATGCGCTTCATAGGGGTTCCTCCTTGTAGAATTTTATGATCTTGACGGATGCCTTCCGTCAGAAATCCAATAGGAACGAGCAGCAGTCCATCCTTTTTGCGTCAGCCAAGAAGCAG
Source organism: Clostridia bacterium (assembly GCA_017481825.1). GTDB lineage: Bacteria > Bacillota > Clostridia > Christensenellales > Aristaeellaceae > UBA11524. Next base: position 15,998 of record JAFUOR010000129.1, on the reverse strand, counting down.
CTGCGGGAGACAACTCAAACGCCTGCCAGGATTGGCGGGAAGAAGTGAAGAAGTCATCCCTTGACGGCGCCGATCATCGCGCCCTTGACGAAGTACTTCTGCACGAAGGGGTAGACCATGATGATGGGCAGCGTGGCGAACATGATGGTTGCAGCCTGGAGCACCTCGGGGGTGGAGACCACGGCGGCGTTTTCCGACAGGCTGATGGCGTCCTGACCGGAGGAAAGCACCATGTTGGAAAGCAGGTACTGCAGGGGCTGCAGCGCCTTGGTGGTGATGTAGTACTTTGCGTCGGCGTAGGCATTCCAGCGGCCCACGGCGTAGAACAGGGACAGGGTGGCGATGATGGGCTTGGACAGGGGCAGCACCACCTTGAACAGCGTCTGGAAGTGGTTCGCGCCATCCAGCTTCGCCGCCTCGTAGAGGCTGTCCGGAATGGTGGAGGTCAGGAACGAACGCATGATCAGCATATTATACGGCGAAAAGGCCAGCGGCAGAACCAGCACCCACATCGTATCCAGCAGCTGAAGATCGTTCATCAGCAGGTACTCGGGGATGAGGCCTGCAGAGAAGTACATGGTGAACATGAGGATGAAGGCGAACACCGGGCGCCCCTTGAAGCCCTTGATGGCCAGCGGGTACGCTGCGCAGATGGTCACGACCATGCCGATGATGGTGAACAGCACTGTTACCAGAATGGTGTAGAGCATGGAGTGGGTCAGCTGACCATCGCGGAAGATGGAGGCATAGGCCTCAAAGTTGATATCCTTGGGCCACAGATAGACGGACTTGGAGAGCACCGCCGTGTTGGAGGAGATACTCTTTGCCGCCACGTGGATGAAAGGCAGGATACAGGTCAGGCTCAGCAGGAGGATGATGAAGGCAATCACGAAATCGCTCACACGGACGCGGTTGATGCCGTGCCAGATGTTTTCCTTCTTTTTTTCCGACGCCTTGATATCACGAACGACAGTCGACATGATGCAGATCCTCCTTTCTTACAGCAATCCGTCCTCGCCCAGGCGCTTGGACACCCAGTCGGAGCCCAGCACCAGCAGCAGGCCCACCAGGGACTGGAACAGACCCACGGCGGTGGCGCGGCTGAAGTTCAGACCCGCCAGGCCTTTTTCGTAGATGTAGATCGCCAGCTGATACTGGTATTCCTTGACGGCCACGTTGCCAAAGGCGCTCAGACGCTCGTAGTTGGAGCCCATCACGCGGCCCAGGTTCATGATCAGCAAAGTGACCATCGTACCGCGGATGCAGGGCAGTGTCACGCTCCAGATCTTGCGCAGGCGGCCCGCGCCGTCAATGGTGGCGGCCTCGTAGAGCTCCGCGTCGATGCCGGTGATGGCTGCCAGGTAAATGATCGAGCCCCAGCCCATGTTCTGCCATACGCCGATGAGCAGGTAGGTGACCGCCCAGTGTGTCGGCTCTGACAGGAAGGGTATGCCTGATTCTATCCATCCCATGTTCATAAACAGGATGTTGATCAGACCGGTTTCAGGCTTAAACAGGTTCAGCGCCACGGAGGCGATGATGGGCCAGGACAGGAAGTGGGGCAGGTACAGAACCGTCTGGGAAAGCTTCTTGTAGCGCGGGAAGCGCAGCTCGTTGAGCATCAGCGCCAGAATGATCGGCACCGGGAAGCCTACCAGCAGGTCCAGGAAGTTGAAGGCAAGGGAGTTGCGCAGCGCGCGGTGGAAATCCTTGTCGCGGAAGATCTTCTCAAAGGTTTCCCAGCCGACCCAGGCGCTGCCTTCATAGCCCTTGGCTGGCTTGTAATTCATGAAGGCCATGCGCAGGCCGGGATAAGCTGCGTACTTGAAGATGATGACGAAGATGATCGGCACCAGGATCAGCAGATACAGCTGCCAGTTGTTGCGGAAGTAAGCGGCCCAACGCCGCCCACGGCTTCTTGGGATCATGGTGGTCTTGCTGGACACAACAAACCCCTCCTAAAAAATCATCGTTTTGTGCAATTCTTGTGTGTTGCATCTTATCGGTGCTGTAAATTGATTATAGCGCAATCCAGGTAAAATTTCAACAGCAATTCAACTATATCCCGCTCAATTTCGACCATAAATTGTACAAAACAGGGGCTTGAAAATTGAAAATTTGGTGGTATACTGACCAGGAAACGTATTTTGACTGTGCAGTTTGCCCGATTGCATGGGGGAAGGTGGTCGAACATGTCGCGCCCAAAAAAGAAGATTATCGAGAACCGGATCTATGAGCTTGCGCCGGATAAGCCCTACTTTTGCCTTTCCGGCGACGAATGGCTGATATCCGATGTGCTCAGCGACAGGCTGCACTTCCACAATCATCTGGAGATCGGTTACTGCTTTTCGGATCACGGCTTTCTCAGCTTTGAGGGGGACAAGACCATTCCCTTTCAGGCGGGCGACATCTTCCTGATTCCCCGATTTATTCCGCACACGACCTGTTCCGCCAGGGGCTGCAGGAGCCACTGGAATTATCTCTACCTTGATCTGGACATGGTCAGCCGGGGGCAGTTGCTGCACATTTCGGATCAGGGCGGGCGGATCAGCAGCCTGATCGGCAGCTATTTGAGGCTCACTACGGAAGAATATCCGCGTCTGCACTTCCTGTGCAAATGCCTTTTGGAGGAGGCTATTCGGGATCAGCAGGAGGATCTGCCCCTCTTCACGCTTTACAGCCATCTGCTGACGGAGGAGCTGCGCCGCACCCTGCATGCTGAAACAAGGAGCGAAGTGCCCAGTCACGGCGTCTTCTCCCTCAAGCACGCGCTGGAATATATCGACGATCACTACATGGAGCCCTGCAGCACGGAGAAACTGGCGTCCCTGTGTCACCTGAGCGAGACGCACTTCCGTCGCCTGTTCCTTTCCTCCATGCACACCACACCGCTCAAATACGTTTTGCAGGTGCGCATTCGTCAGGCCTGCATCCTGCTCAAGACCACCAAGAAGCCCGTTACGACCATCGGGCAGATGGTGGGAATCAACTCTATCTCCAGCTTCAACCGCAACTTCCAGCAGGTGATGGGCGTCAGCCCCCAGCAGTACCGCAGCACGAGCAATCAGGAGATTCTATCCCTGAAGGGCTGGCTGCTGCCGGAGGATTGACGCGCACATGCAGCAAAGCCCGCGCAGCCGGTTCAGTCGGCGTGTGCGGGCTTTTTGCGCCTGATTTTGTTACAGGTGTAAACGGAACCTCGGGCGCCTCTTTTGCATCATCAGGGTGAAAACGAAAGGAGGTATCCCCATGAAACGAATGCTTACGGTGCTCCTTGCAGCGATGCTGCTGCTGACCAGCGCCTCAGCGGAGACGCTGAAAACCTTCCAGATGTATGTGGAAAATCCCCCGGTGGAGGTGAAGAACGACGATGCGGTGTGGTACGACACGGCGGAGGAGATGGCGGGCGCGTTGGTTGCCGGCGGCTTCGACTACGATGTGTTTTATATGAGCCCGTCCGTGGACGCCAAAGTGCTGATGGAGAAGGGCTACTGCCTTGACCTGTCGCCCTATGAGGATCTCATGGCGCATTTTGACCGGCTGCTGCCCTCCATTCAGGCGCAGTGCACGTTGGATGGCAAGGTCTACGCGCTGCCCCATATCATGTGGACGTACATCATCTGTGCCAATCCGGCAGGATGGGAGGCCGCAGGACTGGATATAGCAGAGGCGCCCAGCTCCATGGTGGAGCTGCTGGACTTCCTGGAGGACTGGTGTGTGATTGCGGAGGAAAACCCCGATATTCCCACCCATGTGCTGAGCTACTGGGTTTCCGGACTCTATCACGAGGGCAGCTACGTGGAGTGGCTGACCAATCTGATCATCGAGAGCTGGATGGTGCAGAAGGAATGTGCAGGCGAGCCGCTGCGCTTCAACGATCCGGCGCTGCTGGCGCTTCTGGAAAGGGCGGAGGTCATTGGCAAGCGGCTGTATCATGCGGAATACGTCGCCCCGGATCTTCTGGCCATGACGCCGGAGACCCAGAATCGCGATTTCGCCCAGTACAGCCTGTTCACCGAGGTCGGCGGCAACTATTTCATTTATGAAACCGGTGCGCCCATCCTCTATCAACGGATCGACGCTTCCCAACCCGCGCTGGTGGAGGCGCAGCTGGACATGTATGCCATCCACGCCGGAAGCAGCATGGCGCAGGATGCTGTTGCGCTGCTGGCCTATGTGATGGACACGCTGGAGGAGGAGTGGGCGTTGCTGCTCTACGCCGACGCGCAGCCCCTGCGCAACGAGGACTACGAATCCGCCATCTCCACGCAAAAGGCGCGCATCGCCGCACTGGAGGAGCAGCTGAAGAACAAAGAGCTCGAGCTGGACGTCCGATACGAGCTGGAGGATGAGCTGAGCCGCCGCCAGGCTCTGCTGACCAAGCAGGCTGCGCCGGAAAACATGTGGCGGTTCTCCGCTGAGGAGCTTGCGGCCTATCAGGAAATGGCGGCGGGCTTCTATTACAGCACGCCGGGCGTCCTCGATGTGAGCCGCGAGGAGGGACGTATCCTGCTCCAGCTGCAGGAGCGCTTTGCCCGGGGACAGATGACCGCCCAGGCGTTCCTGCAGGAGGTGGACAGGATGGCGGCGATGCTGATCATGGAGAATCAGTGAGGCGCGCAGGGAAAAGCCGCATCCGCGTCGAATCCTGCATGCATCATGATCAAAGGAGGCGCTGCCATGCGCCGGTATCTGCTTGTTCTGCTTTTGTGCCTTTGGCCATCCGTCGCGGCGGCGGAGGTTCATGTGGATGCAGCGCCGCCCGCGGATTGGGCGGAGCGGGAGCTGCTGCGGGTGACCATCCTTGAAACGGGCCGCTCGGATGCGATGCTGCTGGAATGCGGCGGTGAGGCCGTGCTCATTGACGGCGGCGACGCCAGCTGGAGCAGCGCCGTGCGCAGCGATCTGGACAAGCGCGGCCTGACTGCCTTCAAGTACTTCCTCAACACCCATCCCCACAACGATCACATTGAGGGCCTCACCCAGCTGATGCTCTGGGGATATCGGCCAGAGCGCTTCATGTCGCCCTTTTCGGCGGACTGGAACGATGGGAGCTACCATCAGCAGGCGGTGAAGGCTGCCTGGGACAGCGGTATCCCCTTCCGCCTGGTGCGCGATGGCGATGTGTTTGAGCTGGGCGGCGCATCCATCACCATTTACCGCAATACCGAATACACCGGGGTCAACGACCGCAGCGCGATTCAGCTGGTGACCTTTGGCGAGAGCCGCATCCTTCTGTGCGCAGACCTCACCGGCAATGCCCAGAAGGCGATCCTCAGGGCGCTGCCCGAGGGCACGCTGACGGCGGAGATTGTCAAGGCGCCGCATCACGGCGAAAACGCCATGGTCACCGAGTTCCTCACGGCGGTGAACCCGGAGCTCATTCTGTGCACCAGCAATACCGATGAAGCCCCTGATCTGGTGCGTCAGGCCAACAGCCGCGAGCTGCCGCTGCTCTTCTCCGGCGCAGGCGAGATCGTCCTGGAAACCGACGGCGCCGACTGGTATGTTGTGCAGCATGAGTCCCAGGGCAGAAACCGATAAAAAGGCACGGCACCCATGCGTTGGGCTGCCGTGCCTTTGTTGTATCAGCATCAGTCGATCCAGTTGGGCTGCTGCCAGATGTACCAGTCGGTGCCGTCGGTTTCGCAGATGACGGTGCCGTCACCGCTGTAAAGGGCGCCGGCCTCCTCCAGCTTTTTGTCGTGGTCGTAGCTGGTGTTGTTGGTGCAGATGATGGCTTCGGGGTTGGAGACGGCCATGAAGGCGTCGTTCACGCCGTCAATGCCATGGTGGGGCGCCTTCATCACGTCGCACGCAAAAAGAGAAGTGTCGCGGGTTTCGAGGAAGTGGTTCAGTACGCGGTTGCTCACATCTGCCAGCATCAGGAGGCGGCTGCCCTTGTACTCCACCAGGCAGGCGGCGCTGCGGGCGTTCTGGCCCCACTTTTCCTGGCAGCGGATCACCGTGATGGTTGCCTCGCCCAGGGTGAACACATCCCCGTCGTCGATCTGCTGATAGGGCACATTGTGCCGCTGGGCTGCCCGGACGAGCTTCTCATGATGATCATCGGGATCGTCGTAGGTCTTGCTGTTGGGAGAGAGCAGCACGCCGGGGTTGTACAGCTCGCTGTTGATGATGGTGGTCAGACCCTCGGAATGATCGCCGTCGCAGTGGGTGCTGTAAAGGTACTTGAGCTCCGTCACGCCGCGCTGGTCAAGGGTTTCAAACACGCGCTTGTAGTGGGAGTTGAAGCCGCCGTCCACCATCATGTTTTCGCCGCCGCACTGCAGCAGGATCGCGTCGGAACGGTTGGTGTCCACCACCGTCATGCGCAGGATGTCCTGCTGCGGCCAGTCTGCGGGCAGACCGCTTTCGTCGGCGATGATGTAAACCTCGGCGCTGGCCATGACCGGCAGGGTCAGCAGAAGCAGAAGGGCAAGCAGTTTCTTCATCATATTCATACCTCTTACTTGTTCTGGGGTGTGTCTTTGACGGCGTATTGTCTGGCGCGCAGCAGTCCCAGCACGGTGGATTCCACAACCATCAGCTCCCGGTCATCCAGCGCATCCAGCTGCATGTCCAGCTGACGGCGCGCGGGGGAAGCCTCCTGATGGCGTGTGGGGAATAGAAACTGATCCACCGACACGTCAAACAGCATGGCCAGATGAGCCAGCAGCTGAAAGCTGGGATGCTGTCCTTCGTTTTCGATGGCCTGAATATGCCGGGGCGCGTAATCAAGCTGCTCCGCCAGTTGCTCACGGGTGACGCCCCGTGCCTCGCGTGCCTGCTTGATTGCCTTGCCAATGGGCCGAAAGTCAATTTCCGGTAAGGTGGAATACCCATTCCTGCCGTCGCGCATGCTGATGCCTCCTGCTCCATTGTCAACGCAGCCTACCCTATCATTGTATAGATATGTAACCTCTGATAAAACGATATGAATTCTCCAGATACAGGTGATAACATCTCTTGTCCTCAGAGATAAAAAAGCTTCTCCCTTCCATTATCGGAAAGGAGAAGCCGGATATGCATTTGACATTTATTTTTGTAGGGGTTACAGATGCTCAACAGAGCTCAACTGCCAGCCTTTAGCTGGTCTGCTTGTACAGCGAATCTTTATGGGAATGTTGATGTGGTTCGGATCAAGCTTTTCCAACACGTCGCGGTACCGGATAGAGACCAAACAACGCCCACAAGCTCATTGCTGCTGAATTTATAACAGGACAAAGAGTAATCAAACTTTTTTTCTTGCGGCGGATAGGCGTATGAATGATGATCTCCACCCGTTCAGGCGTCATAAAGCAGCTCTCGCATATTGCCGCCCACAGAAAATGTTAAATTCTGTTTTAAACGGTTGGCCGCATGCACCTGTTGAACAAGCTGTTGAGGAATGATAACCCGATGGAACCACACCGCCCAGGAATTTGCCGGATCAACACAACAATTGCGCAAACAATGGCGATCAATAAGCACTTGTTCATCAAAATGCTCCTCAATCATGTGATCCTTTAGGGCGGAGTGCCGGAACAGGCGCCGTGCTTGTCTTACAGACTTTGAGAGACCAGTGCAGTACACGCTGTGCTTAACAGCCTTATTCCGCCTCGACCCACCCACGCAGCAGGGCGATCTCGTATACGCCGTCAGCCATGCCTTCGGCCAGCATCTGCTGGTATTCGGGGGTCGCGAGCCTGATGTCCTCCTGTTTGTTGCTCATGTAGCCCATCTCCACCAGGAAGCACACCATCTGTGCCCAGTTGTTGCCCACATAGGTATCGTTGAGGCGCACGATGCCGGTGGCGTCCTTCAGGTCATAGCCCACAGCGGTCTTCATGGCGTTGAGGAGTGTCTCGCCCATGAGGCGGTATTCCTCGGGCTCTGCCACGGCGCGGGCGTAATCGGAATTCAGCGGGCCGTAGATCTGGATGCCCTTCTTGCTGGTGTTGGAGGAATTGTTGCAGTGCAGGCGCAGCATGATGTGCGCGCCGGCCTCCGCGGCGATCTCGCAGCGCTCGATGTTGGTGTGGAAGATATCCTGCACCTCGCGGGTCATCACGACGGTTGCGCCCTGACGGATAAGCTCGTCACGCAGGAGCATGCCGGTCTCCAGCACCACGATATCCTCCTTGCGCAGCGTCACCTTGCCCTGAGCCATGCCGCCCTTGCCGCTGGTCTTGCCGGAAAGGCCGGGGCCGATGGGCTCGGTGACGAAGCGGCCATTCTCCTGATGCCCGGGGTCGATGCACACGATCACGCCGGAGAGGCGGCCCTCCTGGGGTTCGGGGGCTTCAGGCGCCTGATAGGCCTTGCGGCAGATGGCTTCTGTCTTGGTGCTGCCCTTGCCGTTTTTCACCTGCACGGTGAACTGCGTGCGCGCGTAGGTCAGCGGCGCGACGATCTCGCCCTCGTACAGGCCCTCGTCATTGACCGGATAGACGGGGAAGGTGGCGTTCTCGGTCTTGCTGCGGTAGTAGAGCAGCATGTAATCCGTGTCCTTGGCGGTGAAGGAATACTTGAAGCCCGTGGGCGTTTCCTCCAGGGTAAGGGTCTTGACGGTAGCGTTGGCCCTGCCGGCGGGAGCCACGTAGTCCGCCGCCTGCGGAATGGTGATGGTCTTGCGCACCAGGCGGGACTGATTGGTGTTCTCCACGCTGATGGTGTACTTGCCGCCTGCGGCGCCATAGGGCAGTTCCACCCGGCCGGAGAAGTGCAGGTCCTCGCTGTAAAGCGTGATGCGGCCCATCTCGTTTTTGCCCTCATAGACCAGCACCACAAAATCGTCCTTCTCGGTGGTAAAGTCATAGGTGAATGCCTGCTCCTCAGCCTCGAGGGTCAGGGAGATATCAGCCAGCGCCAGAATGGGCAGGCAGAGGAAAACCAGCAGCATGGGGATCAGCTTTCGCATGGGGATCTTCCTTTCATGAAGAAATCAAGCCAAGCCCGTATGACAGGCCTGGCTGTTACTTTCGTCCAAACCGCTTCAGCAGCGATTTCATCCGGCCCAGCAGTGTGCGGGACTTTTTCAGGGCCACGGCAGCATCCAGTGCGCCGCGGCGGTACTCAATGTTGTTGGGCTCCCGCCGCACAGCCTCGCGATAGGACTGGTGGGCGGAATCGTACTGCTCCAGGGCCATGAGCACATCGCCCTGCATGGCATACCACGCGCCGTCGCGGGTGGCGGAACGCATGAGCTGGCGCAGCGCGGCCTCGGGGCTCTGCTGGCGCAGGAGCTTGCGGGCCAGGGTCAGCGCGTCCTCCTGAGAGAGGGCCTTGTTGTAGTTCGCCGCCGCCTTTCGGGGCATGGTGAGCTTCAGGGCCTCCTCATAGGCAAGGTTCAGCGCGATCATCTTCTCCTGCGCTGCCTTGCGTTCATCCGCATCCAGAAATTTATCCGGATGGCATTTCTTCACCAGGTTCCGGTAGGCGGAACGAACCTGATCCGCATCGGCGGTTGCATCCAGGCCCAGCACCGCAAAAGGATTCCTCGTAGCAACCACCTCCCCAGGCCGGGGCTCTACTGATGTTTATTCGATCTTTTCGCGGGTGATGTTGGCTCCCAGGGAGCGCAGCTTGTCCTCAATGTGCTCGTAGCCGCGATCAATGTAATGCGGCTCGTAGATTTCGGTAACGCCCTTGGCCATCAGGCCGGCAACCACCAGCGCCGCGCCGGCGCGAAGGTCGGTGGCGGTGATGGGCGCGCCGTAGAGGTCGGTCACGCCATCGATGATGGCCATGCGGTCAACCACGCGCACCTGTGCGCCCATGCGGCGGATTTCATCCAGGTGCTTCAGGCGTGATTCGTAAATCGTCTCCTGTACGATGGAGGTGCCCTTGGCGGTGGTCAGCAGCGCGCTCATGGGCTGCTGCAGATCCGTGGGGAAGCCGGGATACACCTGCGTTTTGATATTCACGGCGCGATGATTGCCATGGCTGCGGACGCGGATGGCATCATCGCTGTCGGAGACGCGTGCGCCCATCTCCAGCAGCTTGGCGGAAAGGGCCTCCATATGCGTGGGGATGCAGCCGCGGATGGTCACATCGCCATGGGTGGCGGCGGCGGCGATCATCAGCGTGCCAGTCTCAATCTGATCGGGAATGACGGCGTAGGTCGCGCCGTGGAGGTACTGCATGCCGCGGATGCGGATCACGTCCGTACCGGCACCCTTGACCTTCGCGCCCATGGAGTTGAGGAAGTTCGCCAGGTCAACGATGTGGGGCTCCTTGGCCGCGTTGTAGATGATGGTGGTGCCGTGGGCCTTGGCGGCGGCCAGCATCACGTTGATGGTTCCGCCGACAGTCACCACGTCAAAGAACACGTCGCCGCCCTTGAGCTCTGGCGCCTTGGCGGTGATACGGCCGCCCAGCTGCTCCACCTCCGCGCCCAGGGCCGCAAAGCCCTTCAGGTGCTGGTCGATGGGACGGGAGCCGATGGCACAGCCGCCGGGCAGGTACACCTCCGCCTCGCCCCGGCGGCCCAGCAGCGCGCCCAACAGATAGTAGCTGGCGCGCAGACGCTGGGAATCCCGGTAGCTGACCTTCCACCCCTCTGCAGGGCGGGGATCGACGGTCATGAAAGCGTTGGGAACATAGGTGACCTTCGCGCCCAGCGCACGCAGGATATCCACCAGGGCGTGGACATCCGCGATGTCGGGCAGATTTTCGATCGTGCAGGGCTCATCGCACAGAAGCGTTGCGGGGATCACGGCTACGGCGGTATTCTTGCCGCCGCTGACGCGAACCTCGCCCTCCAGCGGATGGCCGCCTGTGATCAGCATTCTCTCTTTCGTGGGCATGATATCCGGCAAAATGCCGGTTCACCTCCTGTCGCACCGGGCAGGCCCGATGACGGATTCACCTGCTGTGCGAGAGCTTCGCGGCAGGCTTCTATATGCAGCAAAATGATTACATGATGGATGTAGACATGTTATTATAACATGTTTCTGCATTTCATGCAACCACTGGGGGAAGTTTCATGCTCCGGTCACAGAATCGTTGCAAGAAAGCCTGCTTTATGATATAATACAAAGAAGATACATCGTTGCTCATTACATGCGAAAGAAGGGAACATAGATGATCCATTCCAATCCCCTTTTGAAGGACAAGCCTGTTGGGAAGAAGTTCATCACCATGGGCGAAATCATGCTGCGCCTCACCCCGCCTAACTACGAGAAGATCCGCATGGCCTCGAATTTCGAGCTCTCCTACGGCGGCTCGGAGGCCAACATCGCCCTGGCACTGGCCAATCTGGGCGTGGACAGCACGTTCTTCTCCGTGGTGCCCAACAACTCCCTGGGCAAATCGGCGGTGCGTTCCCTGCGTTCCAACGATGTGCACTGCACGCCCATGATCCTCTCCACGCCGGAAGAGACACCCTCCCACCGTCTGGGCACCTACTATCTGGAGACGGGCTACGGCATCCGTCCCTCCAAGGTGATCTATGACCGCAAGCACAGCGCGCTGACGGAGTACGACTTCTCCAAGGTCGACCTGGATGCGCTGCTGGAGGGCTTTGACTGGCTGCACCTGTCCGGCATCACGCCCGCCCTTGCGCCCAACTGCGCCGAGCTGGTGCTGAACATGCTCAAGGTCGCCTCCGAAAAGGGCATGACGGTATCCTTTGACGGCAATTTCCGCTCCACCCTGTGGACCTGGGAGGAGGCGCGGGATTTCTGCACAAAGTGCCTGCCTTATGTCAACATCCTCCTGGGCATCGAGCCCTATCACCTGTGGAAGGATGAGAATGACCACAGTCAGGGGGACTGGAAGGACGGCGTGCCGCTCCATCCCTCCTATGAGCAGCAGGACGAGATCTTCCAGCGCTTTGTGGAGCGCTATCCGAATCTGAAATGCATTGCCCGCCACGTGCGCTATGCCCATTCCGGCTCGGAAAACAGCCTCAAGGCCTTCATGTGGTTTGAGGGACACACCTTTGAGTCCAAGCTCTTCACCTTCAACATCCTTGACCGCGTGGGCGGCGGCGACGCCTTTGCCTCCGGCCTCATCTACGCGATGATCCACAACTACAAGCCCATGGACATGATCAATTTTGCCGTGGCCTCCTCCGTCATCAAGCACACCATCCATGGTGATGCGAACATCACCGATGATGTGAAGACCATCAAGAATCTGGCGAATATGAACTATGATATCAAGCGCTGATGACGCGCAAAAGCACCCGGCTCCTTCGCGGAGCCGGGTGCTCGTTCGTCAGGGGAAAATCAGTGGGTCAGCAGCAGCATCGCCAGGAACAGCGCTGCGATGACCCAGGTGCCGACCTTGATCTCCCTGATCTTGCCGGTGCAGACCTTGATCACCAGGTGGCTGATCAGGCCGAAGCAGATGCCGTAGGAGATGTTGTAGGAGAAGGGCATCATGGCCAGCGTCAGGAAGGCGGGAACGGCCTCGGAGATGTCATCCCACTGGATGTTCTTCACGCCGCTCATCATCAGCACGCCCACATAGATCAGCGCCGCAGCGGTCGCGCAGCCGGGGATCAGCTGAGCCACGGGGCTGAGGAACATGGCCACAAAGAACATCGCGGCGGTTACCATGGCGGCAAGGCCGGTGCGTCCGCCCTCGGCCACGCCGGAGGAGGACTCGACAAAGGTGGTCACGGTGGAGGTGCCGCACATGGCGCCGGTGGTGGTGGCGATGGCGTCGGCCAGCATGGCCTTGTCCATGTTGGGGATATCGCCGGTCACCGTCAGCATGTTGCCGCGGGAGCAGGCGCCGTAGAGGGTGCCGATGGTGTCAAACATATCCACCATGCAGAAGGCAAGGGTGGTGGTGGCGATGGTCAGCGCGGCGTTGGCAGCGCCCTTGGCCTCGATGAAGGGGCCGAAGTTGAAACCCTCGGTGAAGACCTTGCCGATGGCCTGGGTGAAGAACTCGCCAAAGGCTGCGAAGGGGCTGCCCATGGTAATGCCGGCTGCGAAGCCGTCCACGGTCAGATAGCCCAGGGCGTAGTACAGCACGGTACCGCCCAAGATGCCGATGAGCACGGCGCCCTTGACGTTGCGGTGGGACATGATGGCGATGGCCAGCAGGGCTGCGATGGTCACAGCCATGGGCATAATGGAAGCCCAGGAGCCGGCGGTCAGCAGATTAAAGGAGCCCAGAGTCACGCCGGTGGAGGAATCCGCCACGACGATCTTGGCGTTTTGCAGCCCCAGGAAGGCAATGAACAGGCCGATGCCTGCCGGGATGGCAGTGCGCACCACGTTCGGGATGGCCTGGAAGATCAGCTTGCGAAGGCCCGTCACCGTCAGCAGGATGAACATGATGCCGTCAAAGAGTACCAGCACCAGCGCGTTGGCGTAGGTCATGCCCAGGCCGACCACACAGGTATAGACGAAGTAGGCGTTCAGGCCCATGCCGGAGGCCTGCGCCAGGGGCAGATTCGCCAGCAGGCCGATGGCCACGGTACCGATGACCGCAGAGATGGCAGTGGCGATGTAGATGGCGTTGTAACTCACGCCCAGGACATTGGTGCCGTCGCCAAAGGGATTGGCAAACATGTTGGCGTTCACCATCAGGATGTAGGCCATGGCGAAGAAGGTCGTCAGGCCGGCCATGACTTCCGTGCGGACGCTGCTGCCTCTTGCGGTGAAGCCAAAGCGTTTGTCCAGCTTGGTGGTGAGACTGGTGTTGGACATGGTGTTTTCCTCCATACAGTTCATTGGTCATTCCGCCGCTTTGGACGGCAGGATATGCCATTCTAACACAGATGCGGGGAAATTTCCATACATTTTTGCAAAAATATGAAAGAATGTTCGTTGACGAATAGGCAGCTCTTTCCTATAATAAGGGAGAATAGAATGGCAGGAGGAATGACCATGGCCTTTCGATGGGTAATTCTGGGCGCGGGGAGCATTGCGGGCAAGTTTGCGGATGCGGTGCGCCGTGCGGAGGACTGCGAGGTCGTGGCCGTGGCGTCGCGGTCCCTGTCCCGGGCGGAGGCTTTTGCCCGGGCGCAGGGGATTCCCGCGGCCTATGACGATTACGCCCGGATGCTGCAGGAGGTTCGTCCCGACGCGGCCTATATCGCCACAACGACCAACGCCCATGCTGAACTTACGCGACTGTGCATTGGCAGCGGCGTAGCGGTGCTGTGCGAGAAGGCGATGTTCATGTCCTCCGCTGAAGCTCAGGAGGTTCTTTCCCTGGCGCGGGCCAGGGGTGTATTCTGCATGGAGGCGATGTGGAGTCGCCTCCTGCCTGCGGTGCGGGAGATGAAGCGTCAGTTGGATGCGGACGTGATCGGCGAGGTGAAGTACGCGGAGTTCGCCATCGGCTGGCAGGCGCCCACGCAACCGGGCAACCGCTTTTTCGACCCGGCCCTGGGCGGCGGTGCGGCGTACGATCTGATGGTGTACGGCTACGAACTGGCGGATTTCTTCCTCGGGCAGCCGCAGGAGCACATGGAAGCTGCCGTCCGCTGGAGTGATTCCGGCGTGGATGAAACCGAGACGGTGACGCTGCATTGGCCGCAGTGCATGGGGACTCTCAGCGCCAGCATCACCGTGAATCTGGACGAGCGTGCGGTGCTTTTCGGCACGAAGGGCGTGCTGCGCATGTCCAAGCCCCATATGGCAGAGGGCTTCACCTGTACCCTGAATGATGGAACGATCACCCGCTGGCAGGACAGCGCAACACAGAACGGCTTCATCTATGAGGTGGATGAGGTCATGCGCTGCGTGCGGGCCGGAATGCTGGAAAGCCCGGCCGTCCCCCATGACCTGACCATCCGGTGCGCAAAGATGTTTGACCGGATCATGGCTGTGCGGGAGGATTGAACCTGAAAAAGGGTATTGATAAGGAGCTGTCCGGCTTGGACAGCTCCTTATCATATGGGGATTATTGCAGCGTTACATCCCAGTCAGCAAGCTTCTTGAGCAGAAGCAGTGCGTCGCGCATGTTGACAGTGCCATCGGCATTGCAGTCGGCGTTGGAGGCGTTGATGCTCACATCCCAATCAGCAAGCTTCTTGAGCAAGGCAAGCGCATCGCGCATATTGACGGTGCCATCATCGTTGACATCGCCGGGAGTGCGCGCAGGCTTTTCGGTACCGGCAGGCTGGACGTCAAGGGTAAACGTGGGTTGAACGAGCTTTCCGGCGCCATCTTCGAAATTGAGGAGAGCCGTTACATCAAGGGTCACAATCCCTTCGTGGGGCGGGGTATAGGAGAAGGTGCCGGAAAGAGTATCAATATTCATATACTCGTAGCCATAATCCTCGCCGTTGCTATAGGTGTAGTTAGAGGAATAGTTGATGTGGCTGTATGAAAGGAGCGGTGATGCGTTGCCGGCAATCTCATAGGTGAAGGTCACGGGTTCGCCTGCGTTAGGCGTCAGGGTGCTGGGTGTAATGTCGATCGTAATGGGCGTGTAATCCAGCGAGTTGATGATCGGGATGGAATCTATGGAAAAATACTGGAAGCCCAGGTTGGTATCAACGAGCGCGAGGCTTGCAAGGAGCTCATCACCATAAAGGGGAATGCCGGTCAGGGTGCCCTGGAGAGGAGGATTGTCGATTCGACATACTTCAAAGCTGGTGTTGTCGCTGCAGTAGGAGGTCATGGAAATGCTGAGCGATATGAAGGGCTGTGTACCGCCGGTGATGCTGTAGGTGAGGGTTATGGGCTGGCCAGCCTCGATTTCAGTGCCGTCAAGAGACATTTCAACAACGATGTTGGGGGCGTCTTCTGCTTGAGCCTGCGTGGGGAGAACAGCAAGCATGCACAGCAGCGCAGTGAAGGCTGCAAGGAAATGGATTGCTTTGCTTTTCATTTTGATGTTATCCTCCTGTTGCTGAAAAAGATTTGTTTCCAGTGTTTTACTTAGCATACCACAAATTTCATCGATAATCAACTTGAAATTTGGCGCGATGAATAACCAGCCGTGAAAAACGCCGCAAATCATGTTCATTAGTCAATGATGTGAGACCAAGAAAAAGAACGAAAGAGCAAGGGGAAGGGAGGGCGAAGTGAAGGCGGGAGGGC
>JAFUOR010000128.1 GCA_017481825.1 Clostridia bacterium | reverse complement strand
TGTCCAAGGCTCTGGGCGGCCTTTTCCATATCAGCCCCCAGCACATAGGCCGCACACAGGGAGGCAAGGCCGTTTTCCACATTGAAGTCGCCAGGGACGGCCATTTTCACATGGGCCAGCAGCCTGCCCTCGCCGATCAGGTCATAGGACGCGTAGCCGCGGTCATCCTCCACCAAATTGATGGGGTGGAAATCGCATTCTTCCGTCAGGCCGAAGGTCAGCGTGCGGCAGGAAAGCGTCTTCATCTGGCGCACGACGCGCTCATCCGTGCCCTTGCCGATGGCCACGCCATCCGCAGGCAGCAGATGCAGGAACTGTCCGAAGGTCTCCTCAATCTCGTCGATATCCTTGTAGCAGTCAAGATGATCCGCATCGATATTGAGCACCACGGCGATGGTGGGCTTCATCTGCAGGAAGGAGCGTCGGAATTCGCAGGCCTCCGCCAGGAAGGCATTGCCCTGGCCGATGCGGGTGGAGCCGCCGATGGCGTCAAGCTTGCCGCCGATGTGCACCGACGGGTCAAGACCGCACTCCACCAGCATCTGCGAGAGCATCGAAGTGGCAGTGGTCTTGCCGTGCGCACCGCAGATGGCAACGGCCTCCCCGTAGCCCTCCATCAGCTGGCCCAGCAGAACGCTGCGCTCCATGGAGGGAATGCCAAGGCGCTCCGCCTCCATGCGCTCGGGATTATCGGGCATGGCAGCGCCGGTAAAAACGATCAGGTCCGCGCCGTGGACGTTTTCCGCTGCATGGCCGATAAAGACCTTCGCACCTGCCGCGCGCACATCCCCGATGAGATAGCCTTCGTTCTTGTCCGAACCGGACACCTGATAGCCCTTGCTGATAAGCATCTGCGCAAGGCCGGACATGCTTGAGCCGCCAATGCCGATCATATGGATACGCTTGCCCGCATAGTCGCGGATATGAGGCGTGATCATGCTGTATCGTCTCCCCTTCCCCCGATGATGCGGGGTTCATCACAGGTATTATACTCCAGATATGCCGGAATCATCAAGCAAATATATGTTCGTGTTCGCCTTGACAGGGATGGAGCTGCGCAGTACAATGATGGCATAAATCATACGGAGGCCACGCATTATGGAAGCCATCAGCGCCAAGCAGCTGCTCGTTCCTATCCGCACGACCATGGAGGATTTTTTCTATGCCGACTGGAACATGAACCTCTATCGCGGCTGCAGCCATGGGTGCATCTACTGCGATTCACGCTCCGTGTGCTATCGCATTGAGAACTTCGGCGCCGTCCGTCCCAAGGAGCACGCCCTGGCCCTGCTGGAAAGCGAGCTGCGCAGCAAACGGACAACGGGCGTGGTCACCATGGGCGCCATGAGTGATGCGTACAATCCCCTGGAGAGGACGCTGCAGCTGACGCAGGGTGCGCTGGAGCTGCTGCGCCGCTACCGTTTTGGCGCAGCTTTCACCACCAAATCAGCACTGTGCGCCAGAGATGCGGCACTGCTGGCAGAAATCAGCCGCTACGCCCCCGTGTGCGCGAGAATGACCGTCACCTGCGCCGATGATGCGCTGTGCCGACGCATCGAGCCCCATGTATCCGTATCGTCCGAGCGCTTTGAGGCCATACGCACGCTGGCTTCTGCGGGTGTGTATACGGGCGTGTGGCTCAATCCGGTACTGCCTTTTCTGACGGATAACGAGGACAATCTCCGCCGCATTGTGCGCATGACGGCGGAGGCAGGCGGGCGCTTCGTTGTGTGCTTCTTCGGCATGACGCTGCGAACGGGCAACCGGGAATATTTCTTCGACGCCCTTGACCGTGATTTCCCCGGCGTACGGGATCAGTACACGCGCGTCTACGGCAACGCCTATGAGATTCCCGCCCGAGAGCCGGAGAAACTATACGACGCATTCCGGGCCGAATGCGAAAAATGCGGCGTGCACTGGCGCTTTGGCGATATCAACCAGGAGATGATGGCACGCATGCCGGTGCAGACAAGCTTCCTGTAAGCTTGCCGCTGCACGCCGTCATTTCTATAAAATAGTACTAAAGGATATTTTATGGAGGAACAAGAATGATCTATTATCAGGATGAAACGCTGCTCATCCGCAGTATGGAAGCGGATGATGCCCGTCGGATCACCGATGCGGAGCTGGCACAGGGCTGGCATGTGGAGGTCGAAAAGCAGGAGATGCGCTACCGCCATCAGACTGAGGGCAAATCCGTGGCGCTGATTGCGGAGTATCAGGGCACGGTCGCGGGCTACATCAATGTGTACCACGCGGCGCTGGATGGCCCCAAGGCCTTTCGCCATCTGCCGGAGATTGTCGACTTCGGCGTGTTCATCAAATTCCGCCGTCTCGGCATTGGCAGCAGGCTGATGGACACAGCGGAACATGTCGCCGCCCAGAAGGCTGATGCCGTCTGCCTGGGCGTGGGCCTGCATGATGGCTATGGCAGCGCCCAGCGGATGTATGTCAAGCGAGGATACATCCCCGACGGCAGCGGCGTGTGGTACAACGGTCAGGTGTGCGGGCAGTATGCGCCCTGCTGCAACGACGATGATCTGATCATGTACTTTTCCAAGAAATTGCGCTGAATGATCCTTCACCGGGAGCAGCTGTGCGGCTGCTCCTTTTGGCTGCTGGGGGGCCATCGTTGACAGCGCAACGAATTTGCGCTACAATGGTTGCATCTGCAACGATTCACTTCCCTGACGAAAGGCGGCTCACTCATGCATCCATTCATGCGGCAAATCAGCATCACCTATCGCTGCGCCATGCGCTATCGCGAGCACGAGTTGTGCGACACCGGTCTGGCCGGATGTCAGACACCTTATATCACCGCGCTTTACCGCCGTCCCGGCCTCACGCAGGAAGAACTGGCCAGAGAGCTGAATGTGAACAAATCCTCCGTGACACGGCAGCTGACCATCCTTGAGGAGAAGGGCTATGTGCGCCGTGAAAGTGATCCGGAGGACAGGCGCTCCATGCGCGTGTGGCCCACCGAAAAGGCTCATGCGCTCAGGGACAGGCTCTTCCAGTGCTATCGTGACTGGAACGAATATCTGACGCAGGATCTCTCAGAGGAGGAACGCGCCGAGCTCTCGCGTCTCATGGCGCGCATCGCCAGCAAGGCGGAGGCCTATGTGAAGGGAGGAGAAGCGGCATGCGCACCGTCGGACAATATCTGATTCCCTACATCGGCCGGATGATCATCCAGCTGGGCATCAAGATCGGCGGCACGGTGGTGGAGCTGCTTTTGCCATCGATGCTCTCCATCATCCTGGATGAATATGCCCCGGCAGGCAATATGCGCGGCGTGTGGCTGATGGGCATCGGCATGATCGTCTGCGCCATCCTGGCATGGCTGGGCAACTGCACAGCCAACCGCATGTCCACCAACGTATCCCGGGAGGTGACACGCAAGCTGCGCCGCGACCTCTTCCGCAGGGTGACTGCGCTCTCCGCCGCCCAGCAGGATCGGGTGACGGACGCATCCCTCGTGTCGAGACTCACCAGCGATACCTACAATGTGCACAATATGATTGATCGCCTGCAGCGTCTTGGCGTTCGCGCGCCCATTCTCCTTTTGGGCGGCATCTGCGTGTCGATGGTCATGGAGCCGGTGCTGACGCTGGTGCTGATCGCTACCCTGCCCCTGCTGGCGGTTACGGTGTATTACTCCTCCAAAAAAGGCGTGCCGCTGTTTACCAGGGTGCAGGAAGGCCAGGACCGCATGGTACGCAAGGTGCAGGAGAACATGGCCGGTGCCCGCGTGATCCGCGCCCTTTCCCGCACGCAGTGGGAGCAGGACGCCTTTGGCGAGGTCAACAGCGACCTGGCGGCCCGCCAGCGCAAGGCTGATCTGACCATGGCGACGGTGAGCCCCATCACCAGCTTTGTGCTCAATGCCGGCCTTGCCGTGGTGGTGCTGGTGGGCGCTTACCGCGTGCATATGGGGCTGGCCCTGCCCGGCACGATCATCGCCTTCCTTTCCTATTTTACGATCATCCTTAACGCCCTGCTGATGGTGACACGCATCTTCGTCATGTATTCAAAGGGCAGCGCCAGCGCGCGCCGTCTGGAGGAAATACTGCTCATGCCTGCCGATCTGACGCAGGAGGAGCTGGACGCCGCAGGAGACAAGGAGCACCTCGTCTTCGATCACGTCTCCTTCTCCTACAACAAGAACTACAACAACGTAACCGATCTGACCTTCAAGGTGGGACATGGGCAGACGCTGGGCATCATCGGCCCGACGGGCTCCGGCAAATCGACGCTGCTGTCGCTGCTGATGCGGCAATACGATGTGGATCAGGGCGAAATCCGCATTGGCGGAAAGCCGATCCGCGCCATGTCGCCGGAGGAGCTCCACAGCCGTCTGGGCGTGGTGTTCCAGTCGGACTTCCTCATGGCCGATACCATCCGTGAGAACATCCGCTTCGGGCGTGATATTGCAGATGCTTCCATCCTTGACGCCATCGACTGCGCCCAGGCCTCCTTCATTCATCAAAAGGAGGGCGCGCTGGACTTTGAGCTGAATGTCAAGGGCCGCAACCTCTCCGGCGGACAGCAGCAGCGCGTGCTGATCAGCCGCGCCCTGGCAGGCGACCCCCGCATTCTGCTGCTGGACGACTGCTCCTCCGCGCTGGACTTTCGCACGGATCGTGAGCTGCGCCATGCCCTGCGTGAGCGCCACGGGCTGGCAACGACCATCATCGTGGCCCAGCGCGTATCCGCCGTGATGGCAGCGGACAACATTCTTGTGATGGACAAGGGGCGCATCATCGGCCAGGGAACCCATGATGAGCTTTACGAAAACTGCCCGATGTACCAGGAGCTCTGCCAGCTGCAGTTGGGAGGTGATGCTGCATGAACCGTGGACGCGGACCGGGCCGTGGCCCTGCCTTTGCAAAGCCCAAGGAGAAGACCTCCGTCGTGCTCCTGAAGCTCTGGGCTTACCTTTCCAGATACCATGCGATCATCATCGCCGCATCGCTCCTGTCGGTGCTGGGC
Source organism: Clostridia bacterium (assembly GCA_017481825.1). GTDB lineage: Bacteria > Bacillota > Clostridia > Christensenellales > Aristaeellaceae > UBA11524. The sequence continues at coordinate 9,405 of JAFUOR010000128.1, read as the reverse complement.
AATGTGCTGGGACTGCTATCCCCCAAGCTGTCGGGCGCGGCGATCGACGCCATCATCCCCGGCGCGGTGAATTTCCCCGTGGTGTACAAATACGTCGGCGCGATGATCCTGCTGGCAGCCTTCTCCTCCGTGACCTCGTGGGTGCTGTCCGCCATCATGATCCGGCTGTCGCGAAATGTGGTCAGCAAGATGCGCAAGGATCTCTTTGATCACCTGACGGGACTGCCCATTTCCTTCTTCGATACCCATCAAACCGGCGATGTGATCTCCATCCTGTCCTATGACGTGGATACCGTGGGCGCGTCGCTCTCCACCGATCTGACGCAGATTCTCTCCAGCCTCATCACCGTGGTGGGCTCCTTCTTCATGATGCTCTCCATCGCGCCGGAGATGCTGCTCATCTTCGTGGTGACCATCCCCTGCTCCATCGGCGTCACCCGCTGGCGTGCCAGGATCGTGCGTCCGCTGTTTTCCAAGCGCAGCCGCATGCTGGGCGCGATGAACGGCTACTCCGAGGAGGCGGTGAGCGGATTAAAAACCATCCGTGCCTATCATCAGGAGGAGGAGTTCAACCAGCGTTTTGAGGAGCACAACAACAATGCCGTGCACGCCACCTGGCATGCCGATCACACCGCCGCCGTCACCGGCCCCACGGTCAATCTGATCAACAACCTTTCCCTGGCAGCGGTGAGCATCTTTGGCTCCATGCTATATATGGCCGGCGGCATCAGCCTGGGAAATGTGGGCTCCTTTGTGCTGTACAGCCGTAAGTTTTCCGGCCCCATCAACGAGTTTGCGAACATCCTCAGCGAGCTTCAAAGTGCACTGGCAGCCGCAGAGCGCGTTCTGGGCCTGCTGGCCCTGGAGCCCGAGCCTGCGGACGCGCCGGACGCGCAGCCCGTCACCAGCTGCCGCGGACACGTGGAATTCCGCGACGTATCCTTTGGCTACACGCAGGATACGACGGTGCTGCACAACATTTCCTACACCGCCCAGCCCGGCAAGGTGATGGCCATCGTGGGTGAAACCGGCTGCGGCAAAACCACGATGATCAACCTGCTCATGCGCTTCTACGATGTGAGCAGCGGCGCAATCCTGCTGGACGGCGTCGATATCCGCAACCTCAGGCGCAACGACCTGCGGCGGCAATTCACCATGGTTCTGCAGGATACCTGGCTCTTTGACGGCACGGTGTTTGAGAACGTCGCCTACGGGCGCACGGACGTGAGCCGTGAGGACGTCGAGCTCGCCGCAAAAGCCGCTCACATCCATGATATGATCATGTCTCTGCCCCAAGGATACGACACCATCGTCACCGGCAGCGGCAGCAGCATATCCAAGGGACAAAAGCAGCTGCTGACAATCGCCCGCGCCATGCTGATCGACTCCAGCATGCTCATTCTGGACGAGGCGACCTCCAACGTCGATACCCAGACTGAGCGCCGCATTCAAGATGCGATGCTCCAGCTCATGCACGGACGTACCTGCTTCGTCATCGCCCACCGGCTGTCAACCATCACGGGGGCGGACTGCATTCTGGTGATGGACAAGGGCCGCATCGTCGAGAGCGGCACCCATGAGGAGCTGCTGGCCAGGAAGGGCATGTATTACGAGCTTTACCATGCGCAGTTTGACAGGCCGAATGAAGCGGCGTAAGGGAGGACCAACATGCCAAAGAACGACAACGCCCACAGCCTGCGCCTGATCGCAGCCCTCCGCGCCATCGCAGGAGACGCCGCAGCCGCTGATTTTGCCGCGCGATATCCTTTGTCCAAAAGCGCCGACGTCCCGCACAAGTTCTGCTGGGCCAAGGAAACCTGCAGCGCTCTGGCGGCATCCTTCGGCCCGGATACTGCCGCGCGCATCCGCCGGCACTGCCGCTGCGGCAACGGCAGAACCATGGCCCAGGAGATCGCCGCCTGCATTTGCAAAGCAGGGAGCCTCCCTGCGGCCTGCGAGCTGTTCACGCAGAAGAACCGCTATGCTTTTCTTGAATACGTTGGCCAGCGGGAGCTGATCTTCGGCTATCATGGCTGCGTGTGCAGCTGTGTCAAGCGCACCGAAGAGACGCTGGATGCGCTTTGGTGCGAGTGCTCCGCAGGGTATGCGGAGGCGATGTTTGCCCAGGTGTTTGGCGCGGGTGTGCAGGTGGCTCTGCTGGAAAGCATCAAGGCCGGAGACCCGCGCTGCGCCTTCCGTGTGCAGTGGTAATCACATCATGTCTCCCTTTCCCGCGAAAGAACAGGCGCTTTCGCGGGTTTTCTCTTGACAAAAGGGCGATTTCCCGATATATTATGAAACTGGCATGATATGTCCATGCCTTTGTTTGTGTACCCATCAGGGTGGCCGGGCCATCCACGATTTGAGGAGGTATATACCAATGACCAAAGCGCTCATTTCCGTCACCGGTCAGGACACCACCGGCATCATCGCCAGCGTGGCAACCAAGCTGTCCGATCTGAACATCAATATCCTTGAGATTTCCCAGACCATCCTGTCCGGCTGCTTCACGATGATGATGGTCGTCGATCTGGACGGCGCGGCCCTCGAGTTCGCTGCCATCGACGAGGCGCTGGAGCCCATCCGCAAAGAAAAGAAGCTGCACATCCACATGCAGCGCATGGATATTTTCGACGCGATGCACCGCATTTAAGGAGGGAACATCACCATGATCGAAACCGGCGAGATCCTCCAGACAATGCAGATGATCCAGGAGCAGAACTTTGATATCCGCACCATCACGCTGGGCATCAACCTGCTGGACTGCTCCCATCCCGTGGCCGAGGCCTGCGCGGCACGCGTGTACGACAAGATCTGCCTGACGGCGAAGGATCTGGTCAAAACCGGCGAGGCCATCGAGCGCGAGCTGGGCATCCCGATCGTCAACAAGCGCATTTCCGTCACCCCATCAGCCTGATCTGCCAGGGCGATCCCCGCCCCATCGCCAAGGCCCTGGACAAGGCCGCGAAGGAAATGGGCGTGAACTTCCTGGGCGGCTACAGCGCGCTGATGCACAAGGGCGCCACCAAGGCCGACGAGCGCCTGCTGGAGTCCATCCCCGAGGTGCTGGCAACTACCGAGCGTCTGTGCTCCTCCGTGAATGTGGGCAGCACCCGCGCGGGCATCAACATGAATGCCGTGCGCCAGATGGGGCAGATTATCAAGAAGACCGCTGAACTGACCTCCGATACCGACGGCCTTGGCTGCGCAAAGCTGGTTGTGTTCTGCAACGCTGTGGAAGACAACCCCTTCATGGCCGGCGCCTTCTGCGGCGTGGGCGAGCCGGAGTGCGCCATCAACGTGGGCGTTTCCGGCCCCGGCGTGGTGAAAACCGCACTGGAGAAGGTCAAGGGCGAACCCTTTGACGTGGTGGCTGAGACCATCAAGCGTACCGCATTCAAGATCACCCGCGTGGGTCAGCTGGTGGCACGCGAAGCCTCCCAGCGGCTGAACATCCCCTTCGGCATCGTCGATCTGTCCCTGGCGCCCACCCCTGCCCGCGGAGACTCCGTGGCGCATGTGCTGACGGAGATGGGGCTGGAGATGGCGGGCGCCCCCGGCACCACGGCGGCGCTGGCACTGCTCAATGACGCGGTCAAGAAGGGTGGCGTGATGGCCTCCAACCATGTGGGCGGCCTGTCCGGCGCTTTCATTCCCGTGAGCGAGGATATCGGTATGATCGAGGCGGCTGCTGCGGGTCAGCTGACCCTGGAAAAGCTGGAGGCCATGACTTGCGTCTGCTCCGTCGGCCTTGACATGATCGCCATCCCCGGCGACACCAGCGCCGAAACCATCTCCGGCATCATCGCGGACGAGGCGGCCATCGGCATGGTGAACTCCAAGACCACTGCCGTGCGCGTCATCCCCGCCGTGGGCAAGAAGGCCGGTGACACGGTGGAATTCGGCGGACTGCTGGGCTACGCACCCGTGATGCCCGTCAACAGGTGCGACAACAGCGCCTTCATTGCCCGCGGCGGACGCATCCCCGCACCGCTGCAAAGCCTGAAGAACTAATTCGGAATTATGAATTATAAATTGCGTCAACTGGCGGTATTTGCCCCATGCTGCACCGGTCCATCATTCCCAATTCCGAATTCCGCATTCCGAATTTTAAAAACAGCTCCTTTGGAGGAACTCAATGTCAAACTTCGTAGACCACGTAAAAATCACCTGTAAGGCCGGCAACGGCGGCAACGGCAGCCTGTCCTTCCACCGCGAGAAGTTCGTGCTCAACGGCGGCCCCGACGGCGGTGACGGCGGCAACGGCGGCGATATCTACTTCTACGCCGACCCCAACATGCACACCCTTCTGGACTTCCGCTTCAATCGCAAGTTCTCCGCCGAAAACGGCGCTGACGGCGCAGGCGGACGCTGCTCTGGCAAGCGCGGCGAGAGCCTGACCATCAAGGTTCCCGTGGGCACCGTCATCCGCGAGGAGGCGTCCGGCGCGGTGGTGGCCGATATGGACACGCCCCATGAGACCCGCCTCATCCTCAAGGGCGGCAAGGGCGGCTGGGGCAACTGGCATTTCGCCACACCCACCCGTCAGGCGCCCAACTTTGCCAAGCCTGGCGTGAAGACCGAGATCCACACCTTCCTGCTGGAGCTCAAGACCATCGCGGACGTGGGCCTGGTGGGCTATCCCAACGTAGGCAAGAGCACCATCCTCTCCGTTGTAACGGCGGCCAAGCCAAAGATCGGCAACTACCACTTCACCACCCTGACCCCGAATCTGGGGATCGTTCGCCGCTATGGCAAGGACATCGTGCTGGCGGACATTCCCGGCCTGATCGAGGGCGTGGCGGAGGGCGCGGGCCTGGGACACGACTTCCTGCGCCATGTGGAGCGCACCCGCCTGCTGCTGCACGTCCTTGATATCGCTGGCAGCGAAGGCCGCGATCCCGTGGAGGATTTCGACCAGATCAACCATGAGCTGGCCAATTACGGCGAGCTGGCGGAGCGTCCGCAGATTGTCGTATGCAACAAGGCTGATCTGCCCGACGCCCAGGAGAATGTCGAGCGCCTGAAGGAGCACCTTGAGGAGCTGGGGCTGGACTATCCCGTGTTCGTGGTGTCCGCCGCAACTCATCAGGGCTTCGATCCCCTGCTGGACGCCGCCGCCAACAAGCTTGATGAGCTGCCGCCCATCGTACACTTCGTCGAGGAGGTCACCTTCGACGATTCCATCAAGCCCGGCACCTTCGAGGTCGTCCGCCAGGGCGGCGCATACGAGGTCGTGGGCAGCAGCATGGAGCGCCTGATCGACTCCGTCAACTTCGACGATGAGGAGTCCATGAACTGGTTCCACCGCACGCTCCGCCGCTGGGGCGTCATCGATGCATTGCGCAAGGCCGGCGCCCAGGAGGGCGATACCGTGCGCATCTTCGATATGGAATTTGATTTTGTGGAATAAAACAAACGCAGGAAAGGAAGCAGGTTATGGCGGATCTGATGGAGCTGATCAAGGAGTCCATCCCTTTTGCGCTTGGTTTTACCGTGATCATCCTGCTGATCGCATTCCTGCTGTTTCGGTTGCTGCTCCAAAAACGCATCCCCATTTTCTGGACAGTTGCAGGCTGTGTTTATTTGGGCTTCCTTTTAGCCGGAACACTGCGACCTGGCAGTATCCAGGAGCTGGTTGAGTGGACCGATCCCCGCTTTATGAATATCACTTACCAGTTGGACATTGGCGATTCTGTTTCCTCGCTGCACGGCCTGTTCAACATCGCGCTGTTTCTGCCATGGGGAATCATCGGCATGATCATGGGGAGAAAACCATTTTCAGCGCTTCCCTGTTTGCTTTCCAGCGTGCTGATGGCCTTTTTCATCGAGACATATCAGCTGTTTCACTGGCGAAGCTTTGACTTCGGCGATATTGTCACAAATATCCTTGGATGTGCCATTGGCATCATCATCATGCTTCCCTTCACGCTCTACCGGCACATGAAGCAGAAGCACAGCCGCTAATAGTAAGAGGCTCACACCCCTTTCCGCTTTGATCTTAACGATAGGAGAATCAATCATGACCAGCAAGCAGCGCGCCATGCTCCGCAGCATGGCCAATACCATTGATACCATTCTTTACGTCGGCAAGGACGGCATCGTCCCCGGCACCATCAAGCAGGCCAGCGACGCCCTGGAGGCCCGCGAGATCATCAAGTGCGCCGTGCAGCAGGGCTGCCCGCTTTCTGCCCGCGAGGCGCTCAACGAGATGTGCGCCCAACTGAACGCCGAGCCTGTGCAGTGCATCGGGCGCCGGTTTGTGATGTACCGTCCGAGCAAGGAAAATCCGCGGATTGTGATCGAATAATATACCAGGATACCTTCCATTGCAGCGCAGGCGAGCGATACTCGCCCCTACGGGTGCGCGCCACTGCATCATGTTTCCTGCCCTTACACCAGCCGGACATTGCGTTCCGGCTGGTTTTGTGCTATGATGGACTATCATATTTCCCCAAGAGGTGATCCCGTGCATACCCATGTGCTTGAAACCGAGCGGCTGATTCTGCGTCCGCTGACAGTTGACGATGCAGAGGCGGAGTTTGTTTGGCTGTCTGACCCGATTGTCAATCGGTACATGCCCTACAACCTCTACACGAATGTTGCCGACGTTGTGACATGGCTGAAATCGGCCATCAACGCTGAAAAGGAGCTGCACTTCGGCTTTGTCCGAAAGGAAGACGGCCTGCTGATCGGCGCGGGCTCCATCGGGCCCCATGATCACGGGGACGGCTCCTGGGAATTCGGTTACAACCTGCGCCGGGATGCATGGAATCAGGGCTATGCCACGGAGGCGACGCGCGCCATGATCGACCTGGCCATCAGGGAATATGGCGTGAAGTGCATCGCAGCTTCTCACGCCATCGCCAATCCGGCTTCAGGTCGCGTGATGGAGAAGTGCGGATTGCACTTTGATCACTTTGGCGAATACAGCCGCTTTGACGGCAGCGAGACCTTCCCGGCGAAATTCTGGAAGATGGTCGTGGAGGAATGATATGTTCCCGCACAGCATTGAAACCCAAAGGCTGCTTCTGCGTCCGATGTCCCTGGATGATGCCGAGGCATGCTTCGTCTGGTGTTCCGACCCGGTCGTCAATCAGTTTATGACCTACCCGCTCTATACCTGTGTGGATGAGGTTCGTCAATGGCTCACGCGCATGCAGGTAGACGGGCAAATTCTTCTTTGGGGGATCGAACGCCAGTTTGACGGATTGTTGATTGGCAGCGCCAGTCTGAGCTGGAAGCCCGAGGAAAAAGCCATGAATCTGGGTTATAACCTGCGCAGCGATTGCTGGGGACAAGGTTATGCAACCGAGGCTGCCAGGGCAATCATTGAGGCTGGACGCCAGCTTGGCTACCATGATTTTATCGCATGCCACGCCGTGGAGAATGTCGGTTCTTCCAAAGTGATTCAACGCTGTGATTTCTTGTTTGACCGCCATGGCGAATATGCCAAGTACGACGGCAGCATCACCTTTCCTGCCCGCTTTTACACACTGCACCTGGACTGACGGAGGTACTCTATGTCAAGGCTTGACCACCCCTTCCCGCCCGTGGTGGATACAGACTGCCGCATCCTCATTCTGGGCAGCTTCCCGTCGGTGAAATCCCGGGCGGACGGGTTCTTCTACGGACATCCGCAGAACCGGTTCTGGCGAATGCTGGCGGGTGTTTTCAGGGAGGACGTGCCTGCCTCCACGGGAGAGAAGCGCGCACTACTCCTGCGCCATCACATCGCCCTGTGGGATGTGATCGCCTCATGCGAGATTACCGGCTCCTCCGATGCATCGGTGAAGGACGCTGCTGCGGTTGATATTGCCCGGGTGCTGGAGCATGCACCGATTGAGCGCATCATCTGCAACGGCGCGCTGGCAGGTAAGCTGTACGCCAGGCATCTGCAGGATGTCACCGGACTTGAGGCCACGGTGCTGCCCTCCACCAGCCCTGCCAATGCAGCGTGGTCGCTGGAGCGGCTGACGGCCGCATGGAAGCAGGCACTGACAGCGAAATAGAACGCCCAGCCTTTTCTCATGCCGCACTCTGCGCGCCCACGCTGACCGTCCATTCGATCTGCGGGTACAGGGTGGGCCAATCGATCTCATGCCACGCGGGCATGTCATCTGCATACATGATCGCCTGACGGCCCAGGCCAAGGGCGTCGCAGTTAGCTGCGGCAAGCTTGTTCAGCACCGCCAGCGCCGCCATGGCGACGGAATGCTCGAGGGCCTCCTCGGTCAGGGACGAGGATGTATAGCGCAGCGTCAGCTGGCAGGAGGATGTGCCGAGGCTGGAGTCAAGGGCGAGCCTGCTTCCTGCGTCCATGAGACGCACTGTTCCATCAGGAATCGTCAGCGTGCCGCTGGTCATCTCGCCCATCAGCAGGGACAGCAGCTGGATTTCCTCCGGTGAAAGCAGCTCTCCGGTCATTCCCTGCTGGCTGACGGGATATCCGCCTTCGATGGACAGTTCCTTGTCCTTGACCGTCACGGCCATGAGCACAGGCGACTGCCGCTCGCCCATCCGCAGGATATCCGCCAGATCAGCCTGCAGCGTCACGCCCTGCGCCATGCGGGTTTCCAGCATGATGTCGATGGATTTGCTCAGGCGCGAGCCCGTAGCGGGCTTCATGGCGTCCATGAGGGTCTGCATAGGCACATCGGTCACGGCCACAGCGGTTTGCAAGCGCAGATCGTGCCGGGCTGAGAGCTCATTGAGCGCAGTGTTCAGGTCAGCCGTTTGGGCCAGCGCGTCAGAGAAGATCAGCATACGCAACTGACCCAGATGCAGATGTACGGGCGACGCTGCATCCAGGGCGGCCATGGCTGCTGCAAGGCTGTCGCCATCGCCGGAGATGGTCGCATACCCGCCGCCCGTCTGGTAGGTCGGAATGCGGGCATGGGCTGTCCACTTTTCGCCGCTGCGACTGACGCCCAGGACGACAGCAAAGGCGCGTTCCTCCGCAGGCAGCGCCGTGCAGGAGGTGCACAGAAAAGCGCATAGCAGCAGAATCAACAGGCGTTTCATGCCTTCCACCTCCTGAGGGTCGCCACGGGGATGCACACCGCCGCCAGCACTGCCAGCGGCAGCAGGAGCAGCGGCCCGGTTTGCTCCAGAAAGCTCCACAAGCGGCGAATATCCAGCACCTGCGTGGCCGCCAGCAGGATGAGCACCACATAAGGCAGCCACCGGGGCGGCGATGCAACCGGCGCGCACAGCTGATCCGTTGCCAGCTGTGCCGCAGCGCCGATGGCCAGAAAGAGCACCAGCATCAGCAGGCATTGGGACAGCGTGCGGATGGCTGGCAGCGCATACGTCGTGGGCAGAAGCAGGCTGCCTGCCAGCTCGTGATGGCGTATCAGCAGCTCATGAGGCACGGTCAGCACCAGCAGCAGCACAACCGCGAGG
>JAFUOR010000026.1 GCA_017481825.1 Clostridia bacterium | reverse complement strand
TCGCTGTTTCACAATGTGCTGCCCACGGTGCTCAACGTCTGCATCAAGCCCAACATGATCATCAACACCGAGGAGACGGACAAGGCCCGCCAGGCCGCCCGCGACGCGGTTGAGCCGGTGATGTACCTCCAGGGCCAGAACATCATCCGCGAGGGCGAGCGCGTGAGCGCCAATCAGCTGGCGATGCTGGAGGCCTTGGGATTGCTGGATACGGCCAGCTATGATCTGTCCATTTATGGCGGCGCTGCGCTGCTGATCTTCGTATCCGTGACGCTGCTGGTGCTGCTGCTGCATCTGCTGGTGCCGGAGCTGCTTTCCGACATACGCCGCGTGATGGTCATCATGCTGGTGCTGCTCATCAGCGAGGGCCTTGGCGTCATCGCAGTGAAACTCATCAATGTTTACCTGACCCCCGTTGCCATGGGCGCGATGTTGCTGACGGGTCTGCTGGGTTCCCGCGTGGGTCTGGCGGCCAGCTTCACCCTGTCTGTGATCATCGCTGGCCTTACGGCGGGCAGCAACAACGCCTATTCGGTTGAGATGGTGCATCTGCTCCTGACCGGCGTGATCGGCGGCGTGGTGGCCGTGCAGTTCCTCAAGGATAAGCCCCAGCGTGTGCGTATGGTCGTGTGCGGCGTGGTTGTCGCGGCGGCCAATGTCGTTGTGATGCTGGCGGTGGGCCTGATGACCTCCTCCGACATGCAGGGGAGTATCAGCCATGCCGTTTGGTCGATGGCTGGCGGCATTCTCAGCGGCCTGATCGCCGTTGGCTTCCAACCGGTGTTTGAGGCAGCCTTTAACCTGGCAACGCCCAGCAAGCTGCTGGAGCTTGCCAATCCCAACCAGCCTCTGCTGCGCCGACTTTTGCTGGAGGCGCCGGGCACGTACCATCACTCCATCGTGGTGGCGAATCTCTCGGAAGCCGCGGCGGAGCGCATCGGCGCCAATCCGCTGCTGGCCCGTACCGGCGCATACTTCCATGATATCGGCAAGCTGAAGCGCCCGCTGTACTTCAAGGAGAATCAGCGCGGCGAGAATCCACATGACCGCACGGACGCCTACGTTTCGGCGGCGATTGTTACCGCACATACCCGCGATGGCCTCCAGCTGGCGCAGAAGCACCATCTGCCGCCGGAGATTCAGCGCATCATCGCAGAGCACCACGGCGATACGCCGGTGATGTACTTCTACCACAAGGCGCTCCAGCAGGCCGACGGTAAGCCGGTGGATATCAGCGACTTCCGTTACGACGGCAACCGTCCCACGACCAAGGAGAGCTGCATTGTGATGCTCGCGGATACCATCGAGGCCGCGGTACGCTCCATGTCGGATCCGACGCCCCAGGCCATTGAGCGTTTCATCGAGCGTCTGGTCCGCGGCAAGCTCGAGGACGGCCAGCTGAGCAATTCGCCCCTGTCCCTGCGCGATATCGACGGCATCTGCGAGGCATTCTCGAAGGTTCTCAGCGGCGTGTTCCACGAGCGTATCGAGTATCCCACGGTGCAGATGCCTTCGCAATCCGCCGTGCCGCAGACAACAGGCCCTGTGCCCCCTGTGGCCGCAGAGGAGAAGCCTGCATCCGGCGATGCAACGGACACCATGCCCGCGCCCTACGCCGCGCCACTGCCCGATGGAGAAATCGACCGTGCCCCCGCAAAGGATGAAACCGCGCCCGTACCGGCTGATGGGGAGGATAACGCATGAAGCTGCTCTGGCAGATTGATACACAGGTCGATCCATCCTGGCTCTCCCTGATTCAGACGGCGGCAGACTGCGCGCTGTTGACCGAAGGTGTTGAAAGGGAATGCGCCGCGAGCATCCGCCTGTGCGACGATGCGGCGATCCATGAGATCAACCTTGCATACCGCGATGTGGATCGTGCGACGGACGTCTTGTCCTTTCCGACGGTGAATTATCCCGTCGGCGTGACAGCCGGGCATGCGGATAAGCTCCTTCGCCGCGAGCTGGACGATGAACTGGACGCCTGCATGCTGGGTGACCTGATCCTGTCCGTGCCCCATGTGCTGGCACAGGCGGAGGAATACGGGCATACACCCGAAAGGGAAGCCGCCTATCTCATCGTGCATGGGATGTGCCACCTGATGGGCTATGACCATATTGAAGATGATGACAAAAGGAGGATGCGTGCGATGGAGGAAAAAATCCTGTCAGCCATCGGCCAGACCCGTGAGGGCGAAGCCTCTGTGACGGACGAAACGCTGCTTGCGCTGGCCCGCGAGGCGATGAAGCGTGCCTATGTGCCGTATTCCGGCTATCCCGTGGGCGCGGCGATCCTGTGCGAGGATGGGCGCGTGTTCCAGGGCTGCAACGTCGAAAATGCATCCTACGGCCTGACCAACTGCGGTGAACGCACGGCGGTTTTCAAGGCCGTCAGCGAAGGGGCAAAGGCGTTCACGACCATCGCCATCGCCTCCCAAAAAAGCGCCCCCTGGCCCTGCGGCGCGTGCCGCCAGGTGCTGAATGAATTTGCTCCCCATATCCGCGTGCTGGTGACATGGGAGGACGGAAAGCATGTTGAGGAAGCAAGCCTCGATCAGCTCCTGCCCCATGGATTTGGCCCGGAATCACTCTGACATAACAATCATGTCCTTACTGAAAAGGAGATCAACTGTACCATGGCTGAAAGCAAGAATTTCCGTTCCGGTTTTGTGACCATCGTCGGGCGGCCCAATGTAGGCAAGTCCACCCTGATGAACGCCCTTGTCGGCGAGAAGGTCGCCATCGTTTCCAACCGTCCGCAGACCACCCGCAACCGCATTATGGGCGTCATGACCCGCGAAAGCTGGCAGATGGTCTTTCTGGATACCCCCGGTATCCACACACCCCGCACGAAATTGGGTAATTACATGATGAAGTCCGTCCAGGACGCCATGGATGGCATGGACGGCATGATGGTGCTGGTGGATGCCACGCAGGTCGGCGAGCAGGATCGCGCCATCGTGAAGGATATGTCCACCCGCAAGGTGCCCAAGGTGCTGCTGCTCAACAAGATCGATCTGCTTGCGCCCGAGAAGCTGCTTTCGCTCATTGCTTCCTTCGCGGACAGCGGCTACGACGCCATCATCCCTATCAGCGCCAAAACCGGCGACGGCCTTGATGTGCTGACCCAGACCATGGTCGCCAAGCTCCCCGAGGGTCCCAAGTACTTCCCCGATGACATGATGACCGACCAGCCTGAGCGCCTGATCTGCGCGGAGATGATCCGCGAAAAGGCACTGCTGCATCTGCGGGATGAGGTTCCTCACGGCATTGGCGTGGAGATGATGGCCATGAACAAAGAAAACGATGACTTCATGGAGATTCATGCCACCATCTACTGCGAGCGTGACGCTCACAAGGGCATCATCATCGGCAAGCGCGGCAGCATGCTGCAGCTTATCGGCAGCGAGGCCCGCAAGGACATTGAGGCTCTGCTGGGCCTGCATGTGAACCTCAAGCTGTGGGTCAAGGTGCGTCCCGACTGGCGCAACCGCATGGATGATCTGCGCAATCTTGGCTACGACAACAAGTAAGCGGCCAATTTCCATGATGAACGAGAAAGCGCAAGCCATTTGTTGACATGCGCAGGTATTTGTGCTATACTTCAACTTGTATCTGGTTGTATTATCAGATGTGACTAATCCTTCAAAGGAGAGTATATATGGGCAAGTATTTTGGCACCGACGGCTTCCGCGGCGAAGCGAACATGAACCTGACGGCGGATCACGCCTATCGTGTGGGCCGCTTCCTGGGCTGGTATTACGGCGAACTGAAGCGCCGCAATGGCGACAACACGCCTCCGCGCATCGTGATCGGCAAGGACACCCGCCGTTCCAGCTACATGTTTGAGTACACCCTGGTGGGCGGTCTGGTGGCTTCCGGTGCGGATGCCTATCTCCTCCATGTGACGACGACGCCCTCCGTGGCCTATGTGGCCCGCGTTGACGAATTTGACTGCGGCATCATGATCTCCGCCAGCCATAATCCCTTCTTTGACAACGGCATCAAGCTGATCAACGGTCAGGGAGAAAAGATGGAGGAGGAAACCCTCGATCTGGTGGAGGCCTACATCGACGGCCGTCTGGAGGCCTTTGGCCAGAAGTGGGACGAGATCCCTTATGCTCATAAGGAAAAGATCGGCCGCACGGTGGACTATGTCGCCGGCCGCAACCGCTATATCGGCTATCTGATCTCCCTGGGCATGTACTCCTTTAAAGACAAGAAAGTGGCTCTGGACTGTGCCAACGGCGCGTCCTGGAACATTGCCAAGTCCGTCTTTGAGGCCCTGGGCGCCAAGACCTATGTCATCAATGCTGAACCCAACGGTCTGAACATCAACGAGAATGCCGGTTCCACCCATATCGAGGGTCTGCAGAAGTTTGTTGTGGAGCATGGCTGCGACGTGGGCTTTGCCTACGACGGCGATGCTGACCGCTGCCTGTGCGTGGACGAAACCGGCGCGGTGGTGGACGGCGACGCGATCCTGTACATCTATGGCAAGTACATGAAGGAGCGCGGCGAGCTGACCAACAACACCGTCGTGACCACCGTCATGTCCAACTTCGGCCTCTTCCGTGCCTTTGATGCGCTGGGTATCGATTATGCCAAGACCGCCGTGGGCGACAAGTATGTTTACGAGTACATGGTCAAGAACAACTGCCGTCTGGGCGGCGAGAACTCCGGCCATATCATCTTCACCAAGTATGCCTCTACCGGTGACGGCATCCTGACGAGCCTGAAGATGATGGAGGTCATCTGCGCCAAGAAGGCCTCCCTGCACGAGCTGGCCAAGGAGCTGGTCATCTATCCCCAGGAGCTGGTGAACGTCCGCGTGAAGGACAAGGCAACCGCCCGCGGCGACGCCGATGTTCAGGCGGCTGTGCAGGCTGTGGCCGACAAGCTGGGCGAGACCGGTCGCGTGCTGGTGCGCGAGAGCGGCACGGAGCCCGTGATCCGCGTCATGGTCGAGGCTGACACGATCGAGAAGTGCAAGGACTATTGCGCCGAGATCGTCGATGTGATCAAGGCCAAGGGTCATGTAGCGTAATTGCATGAACCAAACTGCACCCCGACAATCGAACGTCCGGGGTGCAGTTTTTGCATATCGTGAGGAGGACAGGGAAGTATCGTAATCTGCCCCGGGGACTGCGTTTTGACAGTCTCCGGGGCAGTCCTTATTCTACGGTGACGGATTTGGCCAGGTTGCGGGGCTTATCAACGTCGCAGCCGCGGCTGACAGCCATATAATAAGCCAGCAACTGCACGGGGATGGTGGCCAGCAGCGGCATCAGCTCGGAGCGCGTATCCGGTATGAGCCAGAGCTCGTCAGCCTCCCGGGCGGCCTTTTCGGTCAGCTTCTCCGGGCAGATGATGAGCGTTTTTGCGCCGCGGCTCTTGACCTCACGGACGTTGGAGAGCGTCTTGTCCGCCAGGTGCTCCTGGGTCATCAACGCGCAGACGAGGGTTCCTTCTTCGATCAGCGCGATGGTGCCATGCTTGAGCTCACCCGCCGCATAGGCCTCGGACATGATGTAGCTGACCTCTTTAAGCTTCAGGGAGGCCTCCATCGCCAGCGCATTGTCAATGCCGCGCCCGATGTAGAACACATGCTTGCGGTCGTAGAATTTGCTGGAGAAGCGCTGCACGTTGCTTTCGATCTCCAGAACCTTTTCCGATTGCGCAGTGATGCGGCTCATCTCGGCCAGGAAGGCAGTGGCCTCATCCTGTGTCATCCGCCCGCGCTTGACGGCCAGATCGACAGACAGCAGCAGCATGACCTCTACCTGGGTGATATACGCTTTGGTGCTGGCCACGGCGATTTCGGGGCCGGCATAGGTGTACATGATGTTCTTGCCAGCCAGGCGGGCGATTGAGGAGCCGACGACATTGGTCAGCGCCATGACCTTTGCGCCCAGACGGGAGGCCTCGCGCATGGCGGCAAGGGTATCAGCGGTCTCGCCGCTTTGGGAGATCGCCATGAACAGGTCGCCTTCGCCCATGATGGGTTCGCGATAGCGGAATTCGCTTGCCAGATCAACCGTCACAGGCAGGCGCGCCAGCTTCTCAATAATGTATTTGCCCACCACACCGGCATGATAGGCTGTGCCGCAGGCAACGATGGTCAATCCGGTGATGGTATTGGCCTCCTCGGCGGTGATCGGGAAGGCCTCGGGGCGCAGCGTGAGGGTATCCGTATCCACATGCGCGGAGAAGGTCTTCTTCATAGCGTCAGGCTCCTCGTGGATCTCCTTGAGCATGAAGTGGGCATGGCCGCCCTTTTCGGCTGCCTCAACATCCCAGTCCACATGAATGGGATGCAGGGGACGCTCCACGCCGTAGGGATCGTAGACCTTCACGGCGTCGCCCGTCATCACGGCGATCTCCTTGTCGTTGAGCAGCTCCACTTTGCGTGTGTGGCTGATCAGCGCCGGAATATCGCTGGCGATGTACTGCTCATGATCGGCAAGGCCCAAAACAAGAGGGCTGTCCTTGCGCATGCAGAAAAGGGTGTCAGGGTGGTTGACTGTCAGCACACCCAGGGCGTAGCTGCCCTCCAGCATGCCCTGCGCCTTGAAGAGCGTGGCGACCATATCGCCGTTGTACAGGACGCTCAGCAGATGCGCGATGACCTCCGTGTCGGTCTGTGACACGAAGAGGCAGCCCCTTGCCTGAAGCATGGCGCGCAGCTCGTCGTGGTTTTCGATGATGCCGTTGTGCACCACGGCGATGCCGCTCTTCATGTCGGTGTGGGGGTGGGCATTGATATCGCTGGGTTCGCCATGCGTGGCCCAGCGGGTGTGCCCGATGCCGATGGTCCCCTCCAGCGGTGTAGCGCTGAGCCGATCCATCAGATTCCTCAGCCTGCCCTTGGCCTTGCTCAGCTGAATAGCGCCGTCCTTCATCACCGAGATGCCCGCGCTGTCATAGCCGCGGTACTCCAGCCTTGCAAGACCATCCAGCAGGATCTCCTGCGCCTGCTGCTTGCCAATATAACCGACGATACCACACATGGTGATTACCTCCAGACAATACGTATTATAACGTATTATACTATACGATGAGTGGCGATCAAATGCAACCCCTTGCAAAAATTTTTCTGCCCTCACTGAATCAGGGGGATGGGGTCAATCGCCTTGCCCTGATGGGTCATGCGCAGATGGATGTGTCCGTCCAGGTCGCTTTCCTCGATGATGATGCCGCCCACAAAACCGATGCATTGCCCGCCCTTGACGGTATCACCCTGCTTAATGGCCCCAAGCATGGCCAGCCCGGAATAGGCGGCCGTGTAGCCGTCCGCATGCTCAACGGTCACCCATGCGCCCCGCTGCGCTGATTCCCCGAAGTCAGTGATTGTGCCATCGGCCATGGCGTATACCGGATCGCCCGGAGAAGCGGAAAGATCAACCGCGTCGTGCAGTGTCCAGATGCCGCTGACACCGGAACGGAGCATGCTGCAATCGTCGAAGGCTGTCAGTACTGCCATCGAATCCAGCGGCGGCTGCCATTCCAAAGGCGCTGCCGTGGGCGCAGGGGACGGCGTAGCGACATCCCGCAGGGATTCCTGCAGGAGACGGGCGACGGATTGATCCTCCGCTGCAGGAGGCGTGGGGGCGACATAGGGAGCAGGCTGCTGCTTTGTCCACACAGCTGTTGATGCGATCACGGCAACGCAGACCGTCACCACCACCGCAAAGCCACGATTTTCTACAAAGGATACATACCAGTCCCGAAAGCGCTGATAGCGCGATCTGCTGCTCATAACCATCACCCCGGATGCTTTTCCATCAGTGTGCACCCGTGGTGGAATGTTTATTCGGTTTGTGAAGGTAAAATGAGGAAGGAAAAAGGGAGAAATGGATCAAAATTTGTCTTCAGCGGAAGAAAAAAAACCATATGCACCCTGTTTTCAGGAAAAAATCAGGAAAAAAGTTGATCAAAATTTCGTTTTTGCCTTGACGAGAATGCACCATAGCGTTTACAATAGAAGCGAGGACATAGAGAACGAATTCATGCTGCGCTCAGCCCACCGGGAATGGAGCGTCGGCCTTTTGCGTGCATAGCGCAATCTATGGTTCATCCGTCCGCAGGAGCGGACGATGCACATACATCACCCTTCAAGGTGAACGAACCCGCAAGATAAAGGATTAAGGAGCGTGTTCCCATGAAGAAGAAGACTTGTGTCGCCATGCTGCTGGCTGGCGGCCAGGGCAGCCGTCTGGGTGTCCTGACCAAGAAGGTCGCAAAGCCCGCTGTGCCCTATGGCGGCAAGTACCGCATCATCGACTTCCCGCTGTCCAACTGCACCAACAGCGGTATCGACACCGTCGGCGTGCTGACGCAGTATATGCCCCTGGAGCTGAACAGCTATATCGGCTCCGGCGCTCCGTGGGACCTTGACCTGTCCAACGGCGGCGTTTTTGTGCTGCCTCCCTATCAGACCGGCAAGACCGGCGACTGGTATCGCGGCACCGCCAACGCCATCTATCAGAACATGGCCTTCATTGAGCAGTATAATCCTGACTATGTGCTCATCCTTTCCGGTGACCACATCTACAAGATGGATTACAATGCCATGCTGAACTACCACATCCGCAAGGGCGCTGACGCCACCATCGCCGTGCGTCCCGTACCGTGGGAGGAGGCCAGCCGCTTTGGTATCATGAACACCGATACCGAGGACAATATCATCGAATTTGAAGAGAAGCCCAAGAACCCCAAGTCCAACAAGGCTTCCATGGGCATCTATATCTTCACCTGGGAGAAGCTGCGCGCTTATCTGACTGCGGATGAGAATGACAAGACCTCCTCCAACGACTTCGGCAAGAACATCATCCCCGCCATGCTCAACGACAAGCAGATCATGGTGGCCTATAACTTTGAGGGCTACTGGAAGGACGTCGGTACCATCGAGTCCCTGTGGGAAGCAAATATGGACCTGCTGTCCCAGCCCATGCCCATCGACCTGCATGACAAGAAGTGGCGCATCTACGCCAAGAACCCCGGTCTGGCTCCCCACTATATCGCCAAGGGCGCTGTGGTGATCGACTCTCTGGTTACCGAGGGTTCTGAGATTTATGGCAAGGTTGAGCACTCCGTGATCTTCGCGGGCGTCCAGGTGGAAGAAGGCGCTGCGGTGATCGATTCCGTGGTGATGCCCGGTGCAGTCATCAAGCGCGGCGCGGTTGTCCGTCGTGCCATCGTGGCGGAGAACGCCGTGGTCGGTGCCGGTGCCATCGTGGGCGAGGAGACTGGCAACATCGCCGTGATCGGCAATGCCGTGACCGTGCCTGCCGGTGTGACCGTGACCGCCGGTCAGCAGGTGGACGAAACCACTGCTTTCTAAGATGGGCGTTTTCCTCATGAATCTGCTCTCAACACAGCAGCGAAAGGATTGAATACAATGAAGAACGTTATGGGTGTTATCTACACCGGCGAAAACGACGCCCGCCTGCGCGAGCTTACGCTGACCCGCGCCATCGCCGCGCTGCCCGTGGCTGGCCGCTATCGCGTCATCGACTTTCTGGTGTCCTCCATGGTCAACTCCGGCATGAAGAATGTCGGCGTCATCATGCAGAAGAACTACCACTCCCTGATGGATCATCTGGGCTCTGGCAAGGAATGGGATCTGCACGGCAAGAACGATGGTCTGTACGTCCTGCCGCCCTTCCTGACCCGTGAGAACGTCGGCGTTTATTCCGGCACGCTGGACGCGCTGCGTTCCAATACCAACTACCTGACCCGTTCCCGTCAGGAGTATCTGGTGTTCTCCGGCTCCAACATCATCTACAACGCACACCTGGATGAGTTCGTGCGCTTCCACCAGGCCTCCGGCGCTGATGTGACGGTCATGTATACCCGTGATCCCTCCATGCAGCGCGACGAGCACGGCACCTACATCGCCGTGGGCGAGGACAGCGTCGTGACCGATATTGAGGTTGAGCCGACCCATCCCAACCTTGACCTGACCTACATGGAGGTTGTGGTCATGAAACGTGAGCTGCTGCGTACCCTGGTGGACAAGGGTGTGGCCCATGGCCTGCATGACTTCCGCCGCGATGTGCTGCTGCCCATGGTTCAGGAGGGTAAGGCCCGTGTGAACGCCTGGGAATACACCGGCCCCTGCTGGCGTCTGGATTCCGTGCAGTCCTTCTTCAAGTTCAACATGGACGTGCTGGATACCGACAACCGCCGCGCGCTGTTTGCCGAGGATCTGCCCGTGTATACCAAGGTTCGTGACGAGATGCCTGCCCGTTATGGCGAGAACGCCAATGTTGTGAACTCCCTGGTGGCTGACGGCTGCATCATCGAGGGCAAGGTGGAGAATTCCATTCTGGCCCGCGGCGTGCGTATCGCCCCCGACGCGCATGTGAAGAACTGCGTCATCATGCAGGATTGCCAGATTCATTCCGGCGCCTACATTGAGAACTGTATCCTTGACAAGCAGGCGATCATCAAGCGCAACGCCCGCCTCATCGGCCCTGCGGCGTATCCGATCGTGATTGCCAAGAACGTGGTCATCTAACCGCACTTGTGTGCCGCGCCAATTTGTGCTATACTGTTGGCGCGGCCTTTTGGTTATGAAGGCTGCTATATAATGAATTTCCATTTTGGAGGTAACCAATATGAAGATCCTGTTTACTGCCAGCGAATGCGTCCCCTTTGTCAAGACCGGCGGTCTGGCGGACGTGGTGGGTGCTCTTGCGCCCGTGCTGGCGAAGGACGGCCATGACGTCCGCGTCATCATGCCCCTGTATGCGTCCATTCCCGATAAGTACGTGGAAAAGATGACCCACGTATGTGATTTTGAGGTGGAGCTGGGCTGGCGCCGTCAGTACTGCGGCATTGAGATGATCGAGCAGGACGGCGTGAAGTGGTACTTCATGGACAACAAGTTCTACTTTGGTCGTCCCTACATCTATGGCATGGGCGGGGATGAGTATGAGCGCTTCGGCTTCTTCTGCCGCGGCTCTCTGAACTGCCTGCCCCTGATCGATTTCCAGCCTGACGTGATCCACGCGCACGACTGGCAGAGTGGCATGGTGCCCGCTCTGCTCAAGATTCAGTACGCTCATCTGCCCTTCTATGCCAACATGAAGACCATGTATACCATCCACAACCTGCAGTATCAGGGCGTGTTCGGCATCCATCAGGTGCAGGACGTCCTCGGCCTGGGCGACAGTCTGTGGACGGATGACAAGCTGGAGGCCTATGGCTGCGCGAACTTCATGAAGGCCGCGCTGGTCTACTCCGACCTGATCACCACCGTGAGCCCCTCCTACGCTGAGGAAATCCAGACCGCCTACTACGGCGAGCGCCTGGACGGCCTCCTGCGTGCCCGCAAGGAGCAGGTGTTCGGCGTGCTCAACGGCATCGACATGGTCGATTATGACCCTGCCATCGACAACCGCATCGCTGCGACCTACACCGCCGATGATCTTTCCGGCAAGGCTGCCTGTAAGGCTGCGCTGCAGGAGAAGCTGGGCCTGGATGTGAACCCCAATACCCCCATCATTGGTATGGTGGGCCGTCTGAGCAATCAGAAGGGCCTCGACCTGGTGGACTACATCATCGGCGACCTGCTGGGTCAGGATGTGCAGCTGGTGGTGCTGGGCATGGGCGAGAGCCGTTATGTCAACCTGTTCTCCTGGGCGGAGGGTGAGTACAAGGGCAAGGTCGCCGCGCGCTTTGCCATGGACCATGCCCTGGCGCATCAGATCTATGCGGGCTGCGACATGTTCCTCATGCCCAGCCAGTTCGAGCCCTGCGGCCTGAGCCAGCTGATCGCCCTGCGCTACGGCACCGTGCCGATCGTCCGCGAGACCGGCGGCCTGCGCGATACTGTGCTGAGCTACAATGAGTACACCGACGAGGGCAACGGTTTCTCCTTCTTCAACTACAACGCCCATGACATGCTCAATGTCATCAACCGTGCCTGTGATTACTATCACAATCACAAGGACGTTTGGGCCAAGCTCCAGCAGCGCGGCATGACCGGCGATTACAGCTGGACGAATTCCGCCGGTAAGTACGTGGAGCTGTATAACAGCCTGCTGGCGACGGATGCCGTGTCCGTGGAGGAAGCCCCTGCGGCACAGGCGGCTCCCGCGGTGGAAGAGGCGCCCAAGCCCAAGAAGCCCCGCGCCCCCCGCAAGAAGAAGACCGAGGAAGCTCCTGCTGCCCAAACGCCTGTGACCGAGGAGAAGCCCAAGCGCACCCGTAAGAAGGCTGCTGCCAAGGAAGCTGCTGCTGAAGCGCCCGCCGTTGAGGAAGCGCCCAAGCCCAAGAAGCCCCGTGCTCCCCGCAAGAAGAAGACGGAAGAGCCCGCGGCTGAGTAATCATCAATCACCCAGAGGGGTTGCCTCATCATGAGACAGCCCCTTTTCATGTGCTGTGAATTCCCATGAGGAATTGTTACATATTGTCGTGACAATACAGATGGAATATGGTACAATCATAACAGTGACCATCTGGTCCGGCTTTGTGAAGGAGGAGAGTTCATGCACATTCGTCGAGCGATATGCCTGATGGCGGCCTTTGTGCTGACTTTATGCTGTATCAGCCAAACCGCCAGTGCGGAGATGCTGGATGTGATTGTCCGCAGCGCACCGCTGGAGCGCTCCAGCAGCGCTATTGACGGCATGGTTCGCGTGTACCTGTCATCGCTGGGGAGTCCCACAGTGCTGGATGTGACGGTAGCCGGCAGCTATTCGGTCAGCGGTAATGCATCCATGACGCTGGGAAACGGCTCTTCTGCAAATGTGACCTTCAACACGACCACGGGACAGATCACGCTGAATGTCGCCGGCATGTCCTATGCCATGGGGCAGGAGATGGTATTCCGCCGCCATCAGACCAGCGGTGAGAGCGGCGTCAGGATCGCCCAGGCGCGGCGTCCCTCCAACCTGTATCCGGGTGATTTGCAGCTGATCGCACGCCAGAGCGGCACGGGCTACAAGCTCTACGCCATCGTGCATGTGTATATCGAGTATTATCTCTATGGCGTCGTTCCCTATGAAATGAGCTCCTCGTGGCCCATTGAGGCCCTGAAAGCGCAGGCGGTTGCCGCGCGTACCTACACCCTCAACCGCATGAACAGCCGCGAGAGCAGCCTCTACGATGTGGTGGATACCACCAGCGATCAAGTCTACAACGGCCACAGCGGACAGGTGAGCAACGCCACCCTTGCGGTGGACGCTACCCGCGGCATCGTCGCCATGAATAACGGCAGATTGACGGGTACGTATTACACTGCATCCAACGGCGGTCAGACCGAGGCCGTGAAGAATGCCTGGGGCTCAAGCGGATATGACTACCTTGGCGTGAAGGATGATCCCTTCGATTATGCCAATCACAGCACCAACAAACGCACGCTGACTGTGTATGAGGCCTTTGATGCCTCCGGGCAGGATGGCACGCTCAAATCCATCCTGCAAAGCGCGGTGAACACGCAGCTCGGCACCTCTGCGGCGACCATTGTTGATATTCACACGGTAACTCCGCATACGCCAAAATATCCATCGCCCAGCCGCCTTTATACGATGATTGACTTCGGCATGACCGTCAAGGTTGGTACCACGATGCAGGATGTGACGGCGACCTTCGATATCTTTGCCGACCTGGAAACTCAGCTTGGCATGAGCCTGAACGGCACCAAGAATGAGCTGTGGAGCGTGCAGAAAAGCGGCAGCAGCTTTGTGATCACCGCAGGCCGGTATGGTCATGGTATCGGCATGAGCCAGCGCGGAGCACAGCAGATGGCAAACATGGGATATACCTACGATCAGATTCTTGGCTTTTATTATACCGACTGCGTGCGCATGCAGCATACTTTTACCCACAGCATCCTGCCGGCGATTGGCGGGGGCGATACGCCGATCATCAGCACGGAGGCTCCTGCCACCATTGAACCGGCGGCAGGCACGCAGGCTCGCGTGAGCCTGGTAGGCGTCGGTGATGACCTTGCGGTGCGGTATACCGCCAGTGAAAGCGGCAAGGTGCTGCTGGGGATACCCAATGGCTCATCGGTCACCGTGTTGGCGAAGGGTTCCACCTGGACGCTTGTCCAGGTGGGCGAGATCATCGGCTATGTGCCGACGGACAGCCTCGTCTTCACCGCAGTGCCTCCGACCAGCTCCGCCCTGCAGCCCACCAATATCAGCCAGTGGGCGACGGTCACGGGCAGCTCCTCGCTGAATCTGCGCGACGCCGCAGGCTATGACGCCAATGTGATCGGTTCTCTGCCCGGTGGCGCGGTGCTGTGCATTCTGGCCCAGAGCGGCAGCTGGGTTCGGGTTCAGTATGGCGCGCAGGTGGGCTACTGCGCCCTCAGCTACCTGACGACCTCCAGCACCTATCCTGGCAGCATCAGCGATTCGGATACCTCGGCAACGGTGAACCTCCCGGCGGGCTCCGGCAGCGTCCCGCTGCGTGCAACTGCCTCCACCACGGGCACGGCGATCCTGAACATCTCCCATGGGACACAGGTGCGCGTCATCAGCAACGATGGTACCTGGTGCCGCGTGTCCGTCAGCGGGCTGGAGGGTTATCTGCTCACGACGCATCTTGACTTTGGCCTGACGGGCGTCATCCCCACGGATATCCCGCTGGAGCCGGATGATCAATACGCCATCGTCAATTCCACCGCCTCCACGCTCAATCTGCGTGCCGGTGCATCGACGGATCATGCTGTCATTGCGGAAATTCCCAAGGGAACGAAGATCATCGTCACTACCTACGGCACGGAATGGTGCGCTGTCCGCTGGGGAAGCCTCACGGGCTATGTGATGACCAAGTACCTGTCCTTTGATGTGGAAGCGCAAACCACCGCGCCTGTGGTGACGGATGGCAGCACGCCCACGCCCACGCCGGTCACCACGACCTCAGGCGTCGCCAGCGGCGCCTTTGCGGAAACTGCTTTGCTGGCTGACCTGCGCATGGAGGCGCATACGAGCAGCGAGCTGATTCTGATGATACCGGCAGGGGAGATCGTGACGGTTCTCCAGCACGGTACAACCTGGACGCAGGTGTCCTACAACGGATTGACCGGCTGGCTGCTGACCACACAGATCCGCATCCTTGAAAGCGGCACGCCGACCCCGACGCCAACTCCGACCCCCACGCCCTCTGCCACTCCGACGCCCGCTGCGCCGGTGGACGAGATCATCACTGGTTCCGCCATCGTTGCGGATGAGGAAAGCGTTGCATGGATTGTGACGACAGTCACGGCGGTCAACCTGCGCGCCTCCGCCTCGGAGGATGCGGAGATCCTTTCCACCATCGCCCCCGGCACAGAAATCACTGTGCTGGACAAGGGCAGTACCTGGACGCGCGTACGGGCCAATGGGCAGGGTGGCTATGTCTTCACGAAATATGTGACCTACGACGAGCCCATGGAGGCCATCGGCATCCGGTACATCAACACGGCGATTGATCCCCTTGCCCTGCGCGACAAGCCCTCCACCCAGAGCAATGTGCTCACCCGCATCCCGCGAGGGACACAGGTGTCCCTGCTCAAGGACGTTGGCGACTGGTGCTATGTGCAATACGGAAATCTGCAGGGATATTGCGCATCGGCGTACCTTTCCGTTACGAAGCCTGAGGAGCATATCGTTGATGATACTCCGCTGCTGGACAGCACCCTGGCGGATGTTACCGGCTGGACAGCTGACGTCAGCACGGCCGATAGCAGCTCGCTGTATCTGCGTGCCTGGTGCTCTGTGGAAGCGACGGAGGTGGCAGAGATTCAGCACGGAGTGCGCGTTACCCTCAGGCAGAAGGGCGATATCTGGTGCCTCATTACCTATGAAGGGCAGGAAGGTTATTGTCTGACAAGCGAATTGACCCTCATTGCGCCATCGGAATGATGCGCGAGGACGAGCGAATCGACGACTTGCAGCTTGCAGGGATGCGCATTCTGCAAAAGAACAGCGGCTTTCGCTTTGGCATGGATGCTGTGCTGCTCTCTGATTTTGCCCGCGTGGAGGAAAATGACCGCGTGGCGGATTTCGGCACCGGTACCGGCATTCTCCCGCTGCTGCTGGCAGGCCGGGGACGCGGCAGGCATATCGACGCCTTTGAGATTCAGTACGATATGGCTGACATGGCCCGGCGCAGCGTCGCGCTCAACGGCCTGGAAGAGCGCATCTGCATCCATGCAATGCCTGTTGAAGAGGCAGACAGCGCTGTTGCCCCGGGGACGCTGGACGCGATTCTGTGCAATCCGCCATACGGTTTGCCGGGAACGACGCTCCTCAATCCCCAGGAGGCGCTGTCCATTGCCCGGCATCAGACAAAGGAGGGACTCAAGGCCTGGTTTGCCATGGCCTACCGTCTTTTGCGCGGTAAAGGGCGCTTTGCCATGATCTATCCAGCGCCCCGTATGCTGGAGGCCATGCAGGCCCTTGAGAAGGCCCGACTTGCGCCCAAGCGCTTCCGGCTGATCTACCCTCATGCAGATAAGCCTGCCAACCTCGTCCTCATTGAGGCAATGAAGGATGCCAAGCCCATGCTTCACCCGGAGCCGCCGCTCATCGTCTATGAGGCGGACGGCAGCATGACGGCAGAGCTGCGCCGCATCTACCATATCACGGATTGAGCCGTGCGATCATGAAATTCAGCACCGTTGCGAAGGTCGTCCAAGCCAGATAGGGCAGGATGAGCCATCCGGCGGTGCTGCTTTCTTTGAAGAACTGCCACATCATGATACCAACCAGCATCCAAAGCAGAATCAGCCAGAAGAAGGCAAGCCCCAGGGCCTGCTGCACGAAAAAGAGGAAGGGCCAGACCAGATTGACCGCCAGCTGCGCAGCGTAGAGCCCCAGCAGAATCCCGCGATCCTGTCCCTGCGCCCGCCAGACGAACCACATCGCCAGCGCCATGGCTGCATAGAGAATCGACCATGCAACCGGAAAGACCCAGCCGGGCGGTGCAAAGGCGGGCTTTGTCAGCGTTTCATAAAAGCCGCTGCTTTTCTGCGTTAGAAAGCCGACAAGCGCACCGGCGCCCAGAGTGACGCCCTCCAGAATAATCAGAGAGCGCCAGGAAGGCTTTTTGCGTTCGGTTTCTGTCATGATGATCACCTCTTGCACAGGGTACGCCAAAAGAAGCGGATGCATTCATGGCATCAATTTCAAAAGCTGCATTGCGCAAAGGAGCGAAGGCATGTATAATGAACAGGAAATGGTGAAACGGAGGATGACTCATGGCGGATGTGATCGTCATCGGCGGCGGTGCTGCGGGTATGGCAGCTGCGATTGCCGCTGCAAGCTGCGGTGATCATGTGATCGTGCTGGAGCGTATGGATCGTGTGGGCAAGAAGATTCTGGCCACTGGCAATGGGCGCTGTAATCTGATGAATATGGGTGCGCGTCGCTATCCCGGCGGAACGGCGCTGGCCAATCGTGTGCTTGATCTGTGCGGCGCCGGGGAGCAGACGCGCTTCTGGCATTACCTGGGCCTTCGCATGCGCCAGGAGGACGGAGGACGCGTATATCCCATCAGCGGTATGGCGTCCACCGTGCTGGACTGCCTCCGCCTCACCATGGACGCTCTGCAGGTAGAAACTATCACCGGCGTGCACGTGGATGGCCTTCATCCCTCCAAGCGCGGCTGGACGGTGATGTCAGGGGAGCAGAAATGGCGTGCAGCGCGCGTGATCGTTGCAGGCGGCGGCTGCGCGCAGCCAAAGCTCGGCAGCGATGGCAGCACCTGGTCACTCCTGACCCCGCTTGGACATACGCTGGTGAAGCCCGCTCCCGCACTGACGCAGATCATCACCGATACCGCGCCCATCAGGGGTCTGAGCGGCATCCGCGCCCGATGCGAGGTGCGCATCACCCGCGGCATGCAGGAGAAATACCGCGAAGCCGGTGAGCTGCTCTTTGCCGATTATGGTGTGACCGGCGTATGCGTCATGCAGTGTGCCCGCTACGCAGCGCCGGGCGATACCCTCCATATGGATTTGACGCGTGCCATGGGCTTTAACGGAAAGGAAGACTTCCTGAGGGAACTGCAACGCCGCCGGAAGGTGTGGGCCGTGCGTCCGCAATCAGAGCTGCTGACTGGCCTGTGTGTGCCCAAGCTGGCCCAGGCGCTTTGCCAGGCTGCAGGGCTGAACGGAATGCAGCGCGCGGTCTGCGCCAATCTGACCGGTACTCAGCTGGAGCGGCTGGCAGCAATGGCGGCGGACTTCCAGCTGATGGTCAAGGGCGTGAAGGGCTTTGACAATGCGCAGGTCACAGCAGGCGGCATTGCATCGCATGAATTCGACCCTGTCACCCTGCGTTCCACGATGGCGGAGGGCGTCCATGCAGCAGGTGAGGTCATCGATGTGGATGGCGACTGTGGGGGCTTCAACCTGATGTTTGCCTTTGGCAGCGGCATTCTGGCCGGGCTTGACGGACGCCAGGCGCCGTGGTGATCATTCGCGCCGAAAAATGATGAATTGGGACGCTTTTTGCGACATTTGCGCGCGTATCCGTTGATTAAGAAGGGTTGATGTGATACAATGCGCTCATCGAACGATATGGAGGTATGGATGGTATGATTCGGTTCGATCATGTAGTGAAGCAGTATGGTAAAAGCAATGTTCGTGCTGTGGATGACCTGACCTTTCAAGTAGGCAAGGGCGGCGTGTTTGGCTTTATCGGCCCCAACGGTGCAGGCAAAACCACCACAATTCGCCTTCTGACGGGCATTTTGCAGCCCAGCGAAGGCCATGTGACGATTGGCGGCATCGATATGGCAAAGGATCCGATTGCGGCCAAGCGCCTGATTGGCTTTGTGCCGGATGCCTCTGAAATGTACGACCGCCTGACAGGCATTGAGTATCTGAACTTCATGGCAGACGTTTATGGCGTGAGCAAGCCTGACCGCAAGGCACATATAGAAAAGTATCTTGCCCTCTACGATCTGGAGGATGCGGCAGGGGAGCAGATTCGCTCTTATTCCCGTGGCATGCGCCAGAAGCTGACCATCATCGGCGCGCTGGTGCATCAGCCGCCCATCTGGGTGCTGGATGAACCGATGGTGGGTCTGGATCCCCGCGCGGCCCATATTCTCAAGGAGGAGATGCGCCGCCATGCGGATGCGGGCAACACCGTGTTCTTCTCCACCCATGTGCTGGAGGTCGCCGAAAAGCTCTGCGATGAGATCGCCATCATCAACAAGGGCTCCCTTCTGGCGCAGGGCACCATGGAAGCCCTCCGCGACGATGCGCAGGGCACTTCCCTGGAGCAGCTCTTCCTGGAGCTGACGGAGATGGAGGCGGTGGAGGAATGAAATCCTATCTGCTGCTGCTCAGGCTGAATCTGCGCAATCTGCTGGCCGGTCTTCGCGGCGGAAGCTTCCGCAAGGATAATGGCAAAATCGACAAGATGCGCATTTTTGTCATGCTTGTTGGTGTTCTTGGCATCGCGGTCATGGCGGGCATGGTCATCTTCCTGGAAATCACGCTCTACGAGGCGCTGTCTGCTTTGCGGCAGGAGAAGCTGTTGATTGCCCTGGCTGTCCTGCTGTCGATGATCACAACGCTGCTTTTTGGCGTCTTCCATACCCTGGCGTCGCTCTACTTTGGCAAGGATATCCCGAATATGGCCCATCTGCCGCTGTCGCCCAGGGCCATCATGGCAGCCAAATGGACGGAGATCTACCTGTCCGAGCTGCTGATCAGCGGGGGCATCCTGCTGCCGGTGATGATCCTCTACGGCCTCGATCATGGCCTTGGCGTGCTGTATTATCTGCGCATGGCGGCCATCGTGCTGACCACGCCCATGTATCCGCTGGCCATCGCCCTGCTGCTGGCGTCCATCCTGGGGCGTTTGACGTCCCTGACCCGGCATAAAGAGGTTTGGGTTGTGATTGGCACGCTGCTGATGCTGGTAGTCGTGATCGGCGGCGAGTGGATGCTGCTGCCCCACATTCCCGAGGATGCCGATGTGCTCTACTTCGCCAAGCTTTTCCTGGGGAAGGAAGCGCTTTTGCAGACGCTGGTAGGCGCATTCCCGCCTGTTTTGTGGGCCGTACACGGCCTGGAAGGCCATTGGGCCCAGTGGGGGCTGTACATCCTTGTTGGCGCTGCCGTGATCGGCGCGCTGATCTTCCTGCTTGGGCGCAGCTACCTGAATGTATGCCTGAAGCATACGGAGCAGGGAACCCGCAGGCGCCGCGGCCGCAAGGGTGAAATCACCTACAAGCAGCGCAGTCCGCTGATGGCGCTGTACTGCCGCGAGATGAACGAGGCGCTGAAGGTACCGACCTATCTGATGAACGGTGCGCTGGGCGTGCTGATGATGCCCCTTATGCTGGGCGGCATGTGGGTCGGCCTCACCGCTGCGGAGGAAAGCGCCGTTGTGATAGCGGAGCTCACGGGCCTGCTGGAACAGGTATCCAAGCTGGATATGACGCTGATACTCTCCGCGTTGTTTGCACTCATGTGCTTTGTCACGCCCCTGATTTCGACGGCGGTGTCCCGTGAAGGCGGCAGGCTGCAGATCAGCCGGATGATTCCCGTATCTGCCCGGATTCAGCTCCGTGCCAAGCTGCTGATGAACATGACCGTCAACGGTGTTGGCTCGCTGATCATGGGTGCGGTGATCGTCATGATCCTGGGTGCGCAGTACAGCTTGTGCGTTCTGGGTGCGCTGATTCTGGCCAACCTCCTGTCCTATGCGACGGGCGCAGCCAATCTGACCATTGATGCGATGCATCCCGTCCTCAACTGGAAGAATGAGACCCAGGTCATGAAGCAGAACATGAATCAGGTGCTGGGCATGCTCATCAGCGTTGTGATGATCGCCCTGCCCGTGGCAGCTCCGATTGTGCTGCTGGTTATGATGGAGGCAAACGCGGTGCTGCGTTTTGTGTCCGTGATTCTGGTGCTGCTGCTGGAGTGCGGCGTGGGCCTGATGCTGATGCGATTGGTTGCCGAAAAACGCTACGCCCAACTGGAGCCCTGATTGTAAAAATTCGCGCCGCCTGCATGATTTTTCTGGCAGGCGGCGTTTTTATGGTGCAGGGGATTTGCAATTTCTGCCGCGGCATGCTATAATATACGCTACATCAACGCCTGTGTGTGGAAGGAGTGACGGCTTCGTGGATCAGCCCCCTTGTAGTCCTTGGCCTGCGCGGTCGTATGCTTTGACCCTGCAGGCATTTGGGTGATAGAGCTTTCTGCCCGATAATGAAAGGACTGCTGATACTTCCATGACGCCTGATTTGTGGATCATGATCGCCGTGCTGTTTGTGTGCATGGTGCTCTCCGCTTTCTTCTCCGCCTGTGAAACGGCCTTCAACCACGCCAACCGCGTCCGTCTGCGCATGATGATGCAGGAGGGCGATCAGAAGGCCCGTCTGGCCCATGATCTCATGGAGGATCATGACCGGCTGCTCAACACTGTTTTCATCGGCAACAATATCGCCAATATCGCCGCGGTGGCAATCGCTGCGAGCCTTTTCCGTGTCCTCATGTCAAATCATCCCCACCGGGTCACGCTGGTCACGGTGCTGGTGATGACCGCGCTGATCCTGCTCCTTGGCGAAGTGTCTCCCAAAACCATCGCCCGGGAGCGCCCTGAGCGCGTCGCCATGGCATTTGCCAGGCCACTGGGCTTTGTGCAGACCCTCGTCACGCCCATCAATGCGTTTCTGACGCTGCTGCGAAAGCTCCTCCACCGCATCTTCAAGGCAGATAATGACGAATCCTATATCGAGGAGGAGCTCATCACGCTGGTGGACGAGGCCCAGAGCGAAGGTGACATTGACGCTCATGAGGGCGAGCTGATCCGTTCTGCCATCGAATTCAACGATGACCGCGATGTGCAGTCCATCCTCACGCCCCGCGTGGATGTGACTGCCATCGAGGATACCGCCAGCATGGAGGAAGCTGCCGACCTCTTCCGCCGGAGCGGCTACTCCCGTGTGCCGGTGTACCATGAGGATATGGATCACATCGTTGGCATCCTGAATGAAAAGGACTACTATCTGCGCAAGCATGAGGGCTGCGACAGCATCACCAAGATTATGCAGCCGCCGGTGTATGCGCCCACAAGTCTGAAATTGTCCAAGCTGCTCAAGCTGTTCCAGGCGCAGAAAACCCATATCATCATCGTTCTGGACGAGTTTGGCGGCACGGAAGGCATCGTGACCATGGAGGACGTGCTGGAGGAGCTCGTGGGCGAAATCTACGACGAGCATGACGACGTCGATCAGGAGCAGTACATCCTGGAGGATGGCTCCCGCCTGGTGGACGGCAGCATGCAGCTCTCGGAGCTGATGGATCTCCTGGGCGTGGAGGACATCTACGAGTCCGACACCGTTGGCGGCTGGGCAGCTGAGGTGCTGGGAATCATCCCCTTTGTCGGTGCCGCCTTTGAGACGGACGAGCTCTCGGGCCTTGTGACCCAAATGGAGCGCCGCCGCGTGACCCAGGTGCGCGTGTGGAAGAATCAGCCCAGGGAAGATACTGCTGACAACCAAGAATAAGCTTTGGAGGAATACGACTATGAACAGGAACGAAAGCAAGAAGACCAAGAAGGAACAGAAGAAGCAGATGATCGTCCGTGTGGTGTGCATCCTGCTCGTTGCGGCGATGGTGCTCACGACGCTGCTGGCTACCCTGGGCAGCTACGGTCACGTGCATTAAGCGATCAGACAGAGCGAGAGCCATGAAAGGAGCGTGAACGGCATGAGGCATCGCAGGCATCGCGGCATATCGGTGGGCACGGTGTTCATGCTGGCGCTGACGCTCCTGGTGCTCTCGGGCATGGCGGTGATCCTTCCCAGGCTGATGGGTACTGCCGATATTTCGATTGATGCGCGCCAGGTGTTTTCCGCTCTGAACCTGAGCGGCGCTATTCCGCAGCTATCGCTGAGCGATATTCCCATCAGCGATATAACAGCCGTGCCGGATATTTCCGCAACGCCGCAGCCTCAACGTGCGGAAACGCCCACGCCCATCCCTGCAACGCCTACGCCTGCACCGACGGTAGCGCCGGGCGGTACGGTCACGCTGACCTTCGGCGGCACGGTCAACATTGATGACGCCATCCGTAAATCGGCGTATTACAGCGATTCGCAAAAGTATGATTTCACGGATATCTTCATGCTCCTCAAGGAGGAGATGCAGTCCGACCTCACGCTTGTGACGCTGGAGAATCTCATCATTCCGGACAGCAAGGTATCCAGCCTGAATGCACCGGATGCGGTGATGGACATGCTGGCGGAAAACGGTGTTGACATGGTGGCTCTGGGCTTCCCCAAGGCCTATGATAAGGGGATTGAAGCCCTGCGCTCCACCATAGACGCTGCCAATAAGCGCGGATTGACGACCATTGGCGCCTACGCCACGCAGACGGATGCGGAAGCATTGCGGATAGTGACCGTCGATCAGGTGGATATTGCCTTCCTGCACTACACGGATGCGATCAGCAGCACGGGCAAGAAGGGTCTGAAGAACGATGGAAACGCCTATGTGCTGCCATCGACCCTGTCCGACGGTGAGCCCTACGGCATCATCACCGATATGGAGGCTGCGCGTCAGGCAGGCGCGGATGTGGTGATCGTCTCCCTGAACTGGGGCTCTGACAGCGCATCGAAGCCTACCACGGCCCAGAAGAACCTTGCACAGAAGCTGGCGGACGCCGGTGCAGATGTGATCGTCGGCAGCGGTACCAATGTCGTTCAGCCGGTGACCTGGCTGACCAGCAAGCGTGCCGACGGCACCATCCGCCAGACGCTGTGTGCCTGGTCGTTGGGAAGCATCATCAACGAATCGCGCAAGGATGGCAATGTCGCAGGCATGCTGCTGCAGCTTCAGCTTTCCTTTGACGGTACGGCACTGACCTTCGAAAGGGTCAGCTATACGCCCACCTACATCTGGCGCTTCAAGCAGGATGGGCAGTATCAGTACCGTGTGGCAGTCAGTGATCATACGCCGCCCGATGGCATGAGCGATGATCAGGCCGGATATATGGCAAAAGCGCTGCGCAATGTGCAGAAGTATCTGGGGGACAGCCCCATTACGCTGCGTGTAAAGGAATAACATGATGGCTGCCGTCCTGTCCTGGCGGCAGCCATTTCCTTTGAGAATCGTAAACTTTTCCGGTGTACCTTGCATTGACGGGTACAAGTGTGTACAATAGAACTGTACTATTTGAAAGTTGAGGTGCTGTCTGATGCGGCGCATCCTTACACTCCTTATGGCCATGCTGATGCTTGCCGCCCCTTCGCTGGCAGAGGAGGGCGACTGGCTGCTGGATACCATTGAAATCGGCCCGGACGCCGAAGAGGCGCAGCCCCTCACCCCACAGGAGTCTGCGCCTGAGGAATATACCGCACGGGATGATTTCATCGACCGTATGATCGACCTGGGCTACCAGCTCTATGTTGAGGCGGACGGAAAGGCCCAGCGCGCGCACTATAAGGGCGATATCTACCTGTGCAAAAATTTCACGACTCATATTTTCAATGAAAACCGCGACGATTTCTGCATTGCGGAGTTCCCGGATGTGAAGCTGCGCATTCCCAACAACCTTCCTGAAGAGGATTGCAAGCCCTATTACTACGGTCTTGCGTGGGAGGAGATCGCAGCGGAGGACGGCAACCCCTTCTATGTGGCGGCGTCCTTCCGGTATGACAAGAATCTGTCCAAAGAGGAAAACCTTGAGCTTGCCTGCGAGTTCATGCGCCAGGCGCAGCGCGGCGACTTCTTCCAGATGAGCGCCAAGTACGAATATGGCACTGGCGCCCACAGCGCTGTCATGCTCGGCTACGACGCGGAAAACGATGAGATCCACTGGATGGATTCCAACATGCGTGGCGGCACGCGCGACGGCATCCGCTACGGCATCTGCCAGTACGACGAGGTGCGTTCGGTGGAATGGTGGGCGAATGCCTTCTGCCTTAAGGGCCGCGGCGCAACGCTGTACCGACTGCGTGATGATATTGCCTACCGGGAGGAGTAAGCATGGACTTTGGCATGCCCTATCTGCTGGAGATGAAAAGCATCCGCCAATGCGCGGAGCTCTGCCACGAGCTTGGCCTGGCATTTGTGGAGCTGAATGCGAATTTTCCGGCCTGCCAGATGTCCCGCATGGACGCGGATGAACTCAGAGTGCTGGCAGGGGAGTTTGGCCTCTACTACACGTTCCATGTGGAGGAGGAATGCGACCCGTTCACCTTCAATCCTGCCGTTCGCGCCGCATGGCTCGACACGGTACGCCAGGCACTGCATTTGGCCCGGCAGCTGGACATGCCGGTGGTTAATATGCACTTCCCTCGGGGTGTGTACATTACCCTGCCGGATCGCAAAACCTTCCTCTACGATCAGTATGAGGATGAGTTTTACGCAGCGCTGCTGGATTTCCGCACCCTTTGCGAAGAAGCGCTGCATGGCTGCCGTACCCGCGTTGCCATTGAAAACACCAGCGGCTGGAAGCCTCATGAGCTGCGTGCTGTTGAGTTCATGCTGGAATCGCCTGTTTTCGGCTTGACCCTTGATATTGGCCACAGCCATGGCGTGGAGGACGTGGACGAGCCTTTCTTTCATGCGCACTCTGGCTGCCTTATCCACATGCATGGGCATGACGCCCTGGGCCGCAGGAATCATCTGGCTCTTGGGGATGGGGAGATCGATCTGCGAGCTCGCTTCGCCTGGGCCAGGCGCAATCATGCCCGCGTTGTGCTGGAAACCAAGACCATCGCTGCGCTGCGGACGAGCGTTGCGAGATTGCCGCAAATTCTTGCGGAAAATCCGTAAAAAAGTTGCATGAATGTTCATTAGTCAATGATGTGAGACCAAGAAAAAGAACGAAAGAGCAAGGGGAAGGGAGGGCGAAGTGAAGGCGGGAGGGCGTAGCCCGAGCGGCTTCACTTCGCG
>JAFUOR010000127.1 GCA_017481825.1 Clostridia bacterium | reverse complement strand
TTGCGGAAGCCAAGAAGTCCGCTCCCTCCATCGTGTTCATCGACGAGATTGATGCGGTGGGCCGTCACCGTGGCGCAGGCCTGGGCGGCGGTCACGACGAGCGTGAACAGACCCTGAACCAGCTGCTGGTGGAAATGGACGGTTTCGCCATCAACGAGGGCGTCATCGTCATGGCAGCCACCAACCGCCGGGATATCCTTGACCCCGCTTTGCTGCGTCCCGGCCGCTTTGACCGTCAGGTCACCGTCAACTACCCGGATCTGGAAGGCCGTGTGGAGATCCTCAAGGTGCACAGCCGCGGCAAGAAGCTGGATGACACCGTGGATCTGGAGAACATCGCCAAGCGCATGCCCTTCTCCAGCGGCGCGGATCTGGAAAACGTGATGAACGAAGGCGCTTTGCTGGCCGTTCGCCGCAAGAAGAAGGTCATCTCCCAGCAGGAGCTGGTGGATGCCGTCAGCCGCGTGCAGATGGGCCCGGAAAAGCGCAGCCACAAGGTCACCGAGAAGGATCGCAAGCTGACCGCCTATCACGAGGGCGGCCACGCCGTGATCTCCTACCTGCTGCCCGATTGCGATGATGTGCATCTGGTCACCATCGTGCCCCGTGGTCAGGCGGGCGGCTACACCCTGAGCCTGCCCAGCGAGGAGAACGACGGCTACCGCCGTAACGAGCTGCTCAGCCGCATCACCATGATGCTGGGCGGCCACGCTGCCGAGCGCATCTCTCTGGAGGATATCTCCACCGGCGCTTCCAGCGATATCAAGCGCGCCACCGAGCTGGCCCGCCGCATGGTGACCCAGTGGGGCATGAGCGATGCCATCGGCACCATGTATCTGGGCAGCGATCAGGAAGTGTTCGTGGGCATGGAGTTTGGCCAAAGCCGCGAATACAGCGAACAGTCCGCCGCCACCATTGATGCCGAGGTGAAGCGCATCATTGACCTGTGCTACAACCGCGCCTGCGAGCTGCTCAGCCAGAATCAGGCAAAGCTCAACGCCGTGGCCGAGGCCCTGCTGGATCGGGATACCCTGAACCGTGCCGAGTTCGAGGCCGTGATGCGTGGCGAGGAGCTGCCCCCCAAGACC
The DNA here is from genome assembly GCA_017481825.1 of Clostridia bacterium. Classification (GTDB taxonomy): domain Bacteria; phylum Bacillota; class Clostridia; order Christensenellales; family Aristaeellaceae; genus UBA11524. The sequence goes on along the minus strand of JAFUOR010000127.1, from coordinate 1,498 downwards.
GAAGCCGAAAAGGTGCAGGCCCAGTCCGATGCCGCTGGCGAGGACACCGTGCGCTTTCAGGCGGTGAAGTCCGAGGAGGACAGCCAGCTGCACAAGAACCTGCGCTATCTGGACAATCTGATGAAGGACGAATCCGCTGCCGATGACGGCGAGGCCTTCACCGAGCCCAGCGAAAGCCACGCGGATTTCCGCCGCAAGCTGGACGAGCGCTGGGCCCAGTTCGAGCGCAGTCTGAAGGATCAGTCCGAGTCCGATAAGCTCCGCGATCCCTTCCAGCCCTCTGACAAATCGGACGACGACCAATGAGCATACAATATTCCATCGATCTGCATATCCACAGCACCATCTCCGACGGACTTCTGACCCCCGCTGATTTGTACGCCCGCGCCCGGAAGGAAGGCATCACCGCCTTCGCCCTGTGCGACCACGATACCGTGGCAGGCGTGCCCATTATGCAGGAGGTCATCCGTCAGGAGCAGGCGCTGAACCCGGACAGCCCGCCCATTCGCTATCTGCCCTCCATCGAGCTGAGCACTGGCGACGGCGGGCACGCCCATTTGCTGGGCTTTGGCGTGAACTACGAGGATGAAAAGCTGCTCAACGCCCTCCAAGAAATGCAGGAGGAGCGCGCCCAGCGTTCCAAACGCATGATCTGCCTGCTGAAAAAGCAGGGCATCCGCTTCTGCACCCACGTGGAGGAGGAGCTGATCCGCCCCGGCACGGGCCGTGCCCACATCGCCCGGGCGCTGTTGGACATGGGCGCGGTGAACACCATGCAGCAGGCCTTTGACCGGTATCTGGCCCGGGGCAAGTGCGCGTACATCGCCCGCCGGTACATGTCCATCGCCGATGGCGTGAGCCTGCTCACCAGCGCTGGCGCCACCGTGGTGCTGGCCCATCCCTGCCGCCTGAATCCCGATCCGCAAGGCCTGCGCGCCTTGGTGATGGAGCTGATGGACGCAGGTCTGGCCGGTCTGGAAGCCTATCATCCCTCCGCGTCCCGGCAGCAGGCCCCGCTGATCGACAGCATGGCCCGGTCGCTGGGGCTGCTGGTCACCGGCGGCAGCGATTACCACGGCGATCCCAACTGCTGCGTGCGCATGGGCCGCATGCCCTCCGGCTGGCAGGATCCCGAGGCGGATTTGCAGGCGATGATGGAACGGATTCAACCGTAATTTTCTCATCCCCACATACGAAGGAGCAATTTGTCATGTATCAGCAAGGCTATCAGGACGGGCCCAACGGAAATGGGCAGGAGCGCGGATGGTACGCGGATCCACCCTATCAGGATGCGCCCGCGCCCAGACGCAGAAGCCGCAGCCGTGGCCAGAATGACCGGGATACCGGTGCTCCTTCTCAGCAGGGCGGCTATGGATACGCTCAGAATGGCGTAAGTCACAGGGCCGATCAGCCCGGAGGATATCCGGGCGGCTACGAGGAACCCGCCGGGCCGTATGATTCCTATGCCTATGACGAGCCCGCCTACCGGGAGCCCAAC
>JAFUOR010000126.1 GCA_017481825.1 Clostridia bacterium | reverse complement strand
TATCTGCGCAGAGCACTCTTTATGGCTGCGCGTAATGCGGTCAACTCTGATGCCGAGTTAGGCGCTTTCTTTGAGAAGAAGCGCTCCCAAGGCAAGCACTATTCTGCCTGCATTGGCGCGGTCTCCCGAAAACTATGCTTAATTATCCATGCCATCCTCTCCCAAAATCGTCCCTTCCTTCCGAAGGATTAACCTCCCTCACCTGCTTTTTTCTCCTCAACCCCTTCCAAGGGGTTGACTTTTCATAGTTGGTCTTTCATATGACCGTCAGACGGCCTTGTCTCTCGTCTGGGGTGCTCTCTTGGGCTGGGCGAACAGATTCCGCAGCCCGTTGCGCTCAATGACATCCTCGTATCCACGCACCTTTTCCTTCAGGCGGCTATTCTCTTGCTCCAATTCAGCTGTGCGCAGACTGCCCCTGATCGACTTCATTGCGGCCAGCTCTGTCAGGGCGGCGGACAGCTTGTCTGTCAGGTCGGTAATGGTAGCCCGGGCTTCTTTGAGCAGTTTCTTCGGCTTGCTTTCCTTTTTCTCCTGGACGATGTACTTCTGTGCAGCAGTGACCAGCCTGTCGTAGTCCTCCCGTTCCACCATGACCTTGGAAGTCAACGGCAGCGGCTTGGCCTCGATCTGTTCCACCGCCTTGATGGATACCTGCTGTTGCTGTACCTTCTGAATGGTCTGCTCCAGCTCGGTCAGCTCCTGGGCACGCTGTTCCTTCTTGTACTCCAGCACGCTGAGGTGCTCCCGATGCTCGCCCTTCTGCTCCCATTCGATGCCATGTTCCAGCATCAGCTCTGCCAGGGCTCCCTTCTCACGTTGCACCCACAGGTCGCGCTCGGTCATGGAGCTGCCCTCTCCTGTGATTCCCTGATCGGCCAACGCCTGCTTCAGCGATACGCGGGTGGAAAGACCGCGCTTGCTGCCTGTGGTGAAGGGGATGAAGTCGATGTGCAGATGGGGCGTGGCTTCGTCCATATGCAGGTGGGCGGAGTATACATGCAGCTGCGGATTCCGTTTCATGAAGTCGTGCAGGAATTTGTCCAGCACCCTGGCTGCCAGCTCTCCGTTTTCCGTGGCAGCACCCATGTCATCCTTGTTGCCAATCTGGAAGATCACCTCGTAGAAAGGCTTTTCCTGCTTGCTCTGCCGGATCTTCTCGTAGTAGTTTTCAATGCATCTGTCCTGACGTTTCTGCTTGGCGTTGTATGCTGTCAGGGCTTCACCGAAGAGCAGATCGTAGGCCTGTTCGATGGACGTGTAGCAGTATTCGACATTCAGATGACTGCGGGTAGAATCCACGTTTTCTGCCGTGAAGATGCGCCGGTTATGGTTGACTGAGCCTTTCCCTGACATGGCACTTATGGTTCTTTTCATATCTCACCTCCTTTCTTGCTAACTTGATTCGTCGCCGCAGCGGCGGCGGGTTTTGTTACTTTTGTCAAAAGTAACGCAAAAGCACTTTCGACAGCAGAGCCATCAAAAGTGCATTGCGCTCTCCGAGGGGGAGTGTGGCTTCTGCGGAAGCCTCTGCCGCTTCCTTTCGGAATCGGCTCGTCCGGCGTTGCCGTCCAGGGGCAGAAAGGTGTCATCCTTCCTGCCCCCTGTGACGGTTGTGACGATTGTGACGGTATTTTTGATACCGACCCCGATGTCATTTTAATCGTCACATCCGTCACAATCGTCACATTCCCAGCTTTTTCAAGCTGATGGCACTGCCATTCCGGGTGTGCCTCATGGCGTACTCGATCTGATGCTCATTCATCAGCTCGCCTGCTTTCACGTTCAGCCTGCGGGTCAGAATATTGGGTTGGATGTCCTCCTGCAGCAGGGCAAGCAGCTCTGTGGCGCTGCCTTGCCAGGAGGGCTGTTCCGCCGTCACCACCGTTGCAATCTTCAGCAGTAGTGGGTCAGGCGGCTTCTTCCACAGCTCCGTTTCTGCGTGATCCAGCAGCCAGAGCAGCCGCTCCTCGTCACGCACCAGATGCAGACGCTGGTCCGGCTGGTCGCGGCCAACGATGTCCAGCGTGGCGCTCCGATCGGTGCGATTCTCCTTCTGCATCAGGAAAGCGCCATCTGCGCAGCCCAGCAAGCCGGTGGTGCCGGAGATCATCTCAAACCGATCCCCGGCCTGCTGCTTCCGTGTGTGATGCACCAGCAGCAGACAGATGCCGTGCTGGTCTGCGAATTGCTTCATCTTGCCTACGATCTCATAATCGTTGGCGTAGCTGTACGCATCGGTGCTGACTTCCCGGATCTTCTGCAGGGTGTCGATGATGATCAGCCTGGTATCCTTATGTTCCCGCAGGAATTTCTTCAGTTGCTCATCCAGCCCCGCACCCAGCTGCTTGGCGTATACGGCGAAGTGCAGGTGGTCGGTGCCCTCCACGCCGAACATACGGGACATACGATCCTGCAGACGCTGGTAGTCATCCTCCAGCGCCAGATACAGCACCGTCCCTTGCCGGACTTCATAGTCCCATAGCTTCTTGCCGGTGCTGACGTGGTACGCCAGCTGCGCCATGAAGAAGGACTTGCCCACCTTCGGCGCACCGGCGAACAGATAAGTCCCGGAGTAGAGCAGGCCGTCGATGACTGGCGGCCTGCTCTGGTACACGTTCTCGTATAGCTCGTTCATGGAAATGGTGTGCAGATAGGCAGGATCGCTCATCTTGCGCATCTCTTCCTGGATTTGCTCAAAGGTCATGGATGTAAAATCGGTGGAATCATTGATTTCGGGGGCTTTTTCTGGTATACTGTTATTGCTTTGAGCGGACTGCCTTTCATCTGCGCCAACAGATGTTTCCAGGGCAGTCTTTTTCGTTTCTTCATTTTCCATAGGGATCCTCCTTCATGCCGTCCATGATGGCCGCCATCATCCGGATGATCTCCAGCAGGTCAGCATCCACGCTGCTCCCGGCTTCGATGCGCCGCAGCTCATCCAGCACGGCAGCAAATTGCTCCTTCAGGGCTTTATACACCCTCGGATTGCCGTCCACCACCACATCCCGCTGCAAGAGTCGGGTGGTGATGTAATCCTGCTTGGTCAGCCCGCTGATCTTCACGAAGGCCTCCAGCTGCTGATCTTCCTCCGGGGACATACGGAAGGCGATGGTCTTGCTTCTCCAGCGGTTGTGCCTGTCACAATTCTTTGCCGACATGATTACGCTCCTTTCTGCCACTTGAGCTGGTCGAGCTTGTCGGCCATCTCCGTCTGCCGGGTAGGGAACAGGTGCGCATAACGGTAGGTGATGTCGATGCTCTCGTGCCCCACGCGATCCGCGATGGCCAGCGCGGTGAATCCCTGGTCGATCAGCAGCGAGATATGGCTATGTCTGAGGTCGTGAATCCGAATGCGCTTCACGCCGGCTGTCTTGCTGCCACGGCTCATTTCGCTGTGCAGCTGGTGCTTGCTGATGGGGAAGATACGGGTATCGCTTTCCGCGCCATGCAGCCGCCTGATGTAATCCTGGAGCTCGTCGCACAGGAAGGGAGGCATCTGCACCACGCGGACGCTTTTCTTGGTCTTGGGCGGGGTGATCACATCCTCCCCGTGAATCCGCTGATAGGACTTGGTAATGCTCACCGTACCGCGCTCAAAATCGAAGTCAGCCGGAGTCAACGCCAGCATCTCGCCCAGACGCAGACCGCACCAGTACAGCATTTCAAAGGCGTAGTAGGTAATGGGCTTGTCCATGACGACTTCGATGAACTTGTCATACTCGGCCTTCGTCCAGAAAAGCATTTCCTTCTTTTCTTCAGTGCCCATGTTGCCAGCCTTCTGTGCCGGGTTCGTGCCGAGTCCGTAAAACCGGACAGCATGGTTGAACAGGCAGCTGAGCTGGTTGTGCAGCGTCTTCAGGTAGGTCTTGGAGAAAGGCTTGCCCTTATCATTTTTCATGGAGCGCATCTCGTTCTGCCAGTCAATCACATCCTTGGCCGTGACCTCGGAAAGCTTCTTCTTTCCGAAATACGGCAGGATCTTCTGCTTGATGATGCTCTCCTTGGTCTGCCAGGTGTTCAGCTTGATCCTGGGCTTGACATCCTTCTCGTACAGCTGCGCGAAGCTCTCGAAGGTCATATTGACGTCGGATTGCTTCTGCATCAGGAATTCCCGCTCCCAGGCTTGGGCTTCGCGCTTGGTAGCGAAGCCGCGCTTCATTTTTTGCTTGCGCTCGCCCTGCCAGTCGGTATAGCGGAGCTGCACAAGCCAGGTGCCGTTTTCTTTGTTCTTGAATACACCCATGGTTACTCCTCCTTGTTCGGTTCGTTTCGGGTCCCATAAAACTGGTCGTAGAAGAACTTCCGGTCAATACGCCCGTTCAGGGTGATGCAGCCGGTCTTCTCCAGTTTCTTGTTCATTGCCTTGATGACTTTGTAGGCGTAGGAGTTGGACACGCCCATTTCCTTCGCCACTTCGTCTACTCGCATAAAGAGTTCCTTTGCCATAGTTGGTTCCATCCTTTCAATTTGCGTGTTTGTGGTTTTGTTTGTGACACCTGGGTCTCCTTGGGTGCCGTTTCCCCGGATGCTGTTCCAGCCCCTATTTCAGCGGCGTTTTCTCTGCTGTTGGCACGCTCCGCCTTGCGGCATCATGGCGCTGCTTCCCCGGCAGGGTATCTCATCCGGACGGCTATTCGATTGTCAAGGTGCATGAGTTTGCGACTTAAACTCAACAAGTTAACGTATGACAAGGGCTTAAACATCCCGGTTTAAGAAAAATTTTTAAACAAATTTGTTTTACTTCTCTTGACCCCCTTAAACATCTGCGTTATACTCATATGTGCCACCCTATCTTACAGGAGGTGCCCATATGGCTATCGCTGAAAGAATCTACTTCTTCCGTAACCTTCGCGGCATGACCCAGAAGGTGCTCGGAAAACTGGTGGGTTTCTCTGAAAACACCGCCGATGTGCGTCTGGCGCAGTATGAAGCTGGTGCCAGAACACCCAAGGATGATGTGGTCACATCCCTTGCCGTAGAACTGGAGATTTCACCTCTGGCGCTGACCGTGCCGGATATTGACACCTTTGACGGCTTGATGCACACCTTGTTTGCCCTGGAAGACCGCATCGGCCTGCGGGTTGTTGAATCTGATGGCGAAGCTCACCTCCGTGTTGATCCTGATTTCAATTGCTCCTCCGCTGCCCTGAGTCAGGCGCTCACCACCTGGCGCAGGTGTGCTGCCAAGCTGGAAGCCGGTGAGATCACCCGGGAGGAATACGACAACTGGCGTTACAACTATCCGTGGTATGATGTGCCCGGCGAAGCACCTTCCAATGTTCGCTACGATTCCGAAACCGGCACCATCAAGGTGAGGATGACCCCTCCGGAAGTCAGCGACATGCTTGTGGCGGAACTGAAGAAGCAACGGAAAAAGAAGAAGTGATCCCGTCTGGACAGTATCCGGACACGCAAAAAGGCCTTACCGATGCAAAAGTCGGTAAGGCCTTTTCTGTAAGGATATGTGACAGCTTCCTGCAAGCCACTGGTTCACTGGGACAGTGAAGAAATGGACTCACTATTTGATAGTTGCTATCATTTTGCTATCAAATCGGGCAGAGCGTGCATCCTGTGTGCCGTCAAACCCAGTGTTTTCAAAGGGTTCAGCGGCGGATGGATAAATTCTGCTTATTCCCACTCAATCGTCCCAATGGGCTTAGGCGTGAGGTCCATCACCACACGGTTAATACCCTCAACCTCGTGGGTGATGCGGTCGGTGATCTTGTGCAGCAGGGGGTAGGGGATCTCCTCAATCGTCGCGGTCATTGCGTCAGTAGTGTTTACTGCGCGGATGATGGCAGGCCAGCCTTCGTAGCGCTTGCCGTCGCGGACGCCGACACTCTTGAAGTCCGGCACGGAGATAAAGTACTGCCAGACCTTGCCGGCCAGACCTGCGATGTCGAATTCCTCGCGGAGGATGGCATCAGCTTCGCGCAGGGCGTGCAGGCGGTCACGGGTGATGGCGCCCAGGCAGCGTACGCCCAGGCCGGGGCCGGGGAAGGGCTGACGGTACACCATGCTGTGGGGCAGGCCGAGGGCCTCGCCGACCACGCGGACTTCATCCTTGAACAGCAGCTTCACGGGCTCGCACAGTTGGAAGGTCATGCCGCCCGGCAGACCGCCAACGTTGTGATGGGCTTTCACGCCGCCGTCGGATTCCAGGATGTCGGGATAAATGGTGCCCTGCGCCAGGAAGTCAACGCCCTCAAGCTTGGCGGCTTCCTCGGCGAACACGTCGATGAACTCGCCGCCGATGATCTTGCGCTTCTTTTCGGGTTCGCTGACGCCGGCCAGCTTGTCCAGGAAGCGGTCAGTCGCGTCGATGTAGATGAGGTTGGCGTCCAGCTGATTGCGGAATACCTCGATGACCTGCTCGCTCTCGCCCTTGCGCATCAGGCCGTGGTTGACGTGCACGCACACCAGCTGCTTGCCGATGGCCTTGATCAGCAGGGCCGCTACAACGGAGGAGTCGACACCGCCGGACAGGGCCAGCAGCACCTTCCTATCGCCCACCTGCGCGCGCACGGCGCCGACCACCTCGTCGATGAAGGCGTTGGCCTGCTGGGGGGTGGTGATGCGCGCCATATCTTCCGGGCGCTTCATGCTGTCCAGAAAAATGCTGTTCATTGGAAAGACCTCCTGTTACTCGGTTTAGAAGTAGGGATCTTACGCGGTCGGGATTGCTTTAACAGTGTTATTATAGCGAATTGCAGGGCGTCTGTAAAGCATGAATTTACAGGGTTTGCGGACAAAATTTGTATGATGGGTGCTGTGTGTCGGATGTGGTTGAAATATGGCCGGGGAGGAAATGCGCTGATTGGCTTGCCGGAGGCGGAAAGCGCTCATGCGCGGCAGATTTCCGCCCAGGAGGCTGCCAGCAGCGGCCGGAGCCAGCTGTCGAGGCCGATGTCATATTGCCGGTAGGTGCATTCGGTGATCATGGTGACATACAGGAATACATCGTACCAGGCGATGCGGCGCACCTCTGATGGGGTGAAGGCCGCTTGTCCATACCCGCGCAGGAAGGCCGGATGCCGGGTGTGACGGCGGAAGCGGTCGTCCATGTACGGGTCGCCCCAGAGGGCCCGCTCCCAGTCGATTACGCCGGACAGTCCGCCGTTTTCCACGAAAATGTTGCCCTCCCACATATCCCAGTGAACAAAGGAGGGTTCTGCTGCCTCGTCAAAAACAGCGCGATCCTGTTCGAGACGGGCGAGAATGTCATCTGGCGTAAGCCGCAGATCAACGCTGCGGGCCTGCGCATCATTCAGCACATGGCGGAACATGTACCGGACAAGATCGTAGAGGCTGTCAAAGCGGCGCTCATCGCCCATGAGGCCAAAGTGTGTGCCTCGGATGGCAGCGGTCTGGCGTTGAAATTGCCCAACCTGCTCCAGAATTTGCTCCTGTGCCTGGGCGGATAGCTCGTCCTTGCAGCTGTTGAGGCTGCGGCCGGGAAGTACCTCCATGAAGAAAAACGCTCCGGAGCATATGGTGCGGGAGAAATCGCTGTGCTGCACGTGGGCGACGAAGGGCAAGCCATGCCGGTGTGCCAGCTCCATGGCGGCCACCTCGGCGGCCATCATGTTGATCTCGTTGGACAAAAGTCCCTCTGTGCCAGCGGCGGCGATTTTTAAAATGGAAGCGCCGCCGTCCTCGAAATCTACGCGATAGGCGGCGTTGAACAGCCCCTCCGTCAGCTCGCTGAAGGTGCGGACGGCCCGTCCTGGAAAGGATGCCTCAGCCAGGCGGCGGAGGGTTTCAGGCGATTGACGGTTTTTTGTGATGCTCATCGGTGTTCCTCCCGTGGTTGCTGCATGCATACAGAATAGCACAGACAGGCAAAAACTGCAAGGCTAACAAACAAGCTAACAGAGAAAATGAAAAAATGGGCTTCCTGGGCAAAAAGTGACCAAAGCGTGTCGAAATAAAACATGAAAGATACTTGACAAGCCCAGTGCGGCAGGGTATAATGAGCGTGAGCCTAACGGTTAAGTTAACGGAATGGAACGAACGTGGCGGAAATGTCGCGGTCGGGCCGGTGATGTAAACGACACGAAAGCAGGCTAACAAAGCACTTAACACCGCGCTGTGCGGGAAAGGAAATACACGATGCTGACGAATGAACTGAGGCTGCATCTGACGGAGAAGATCCTGCCCTTCTGGGAGGGTCTGACCGACTGGGAAAAGGGCGGCTGGTATGGCTATGTGGATAAGGACTTGACGGTGATGAAGGACGCCCACAAGGGCTGCATCCTCAACAGCCGCATCCTGTGGACGTTCGCGACAGCTGCCCGCGTTCTGGGCGACGGGCGCTACCTGGCCTATGCCCGCCATGCGCTGGCCTTTATGGAGAGGTTCGAGGATCGCGAGCGCGGCGGCGTCTACTGGTCTGTGACGGCGGACGGCGAGCCCCTTGACATGACCAAGCACACCTACTGCCAGGCCTTTGCGATCTATGGCCTTGCGGCATATATGCGTGCGGCGGGCGAGGACGATGCGCTCTACAGCGTCGCCAGGGAGCGCGCCTTCCGCCTCTTCCGGGTGATCGAAAGCCAATGCTCCGACGAGGGCGGATATGGCGAGGCCTTCGAGCCGGATTATACGCCCGTGGGTAATGAGAAGCTTTCTGACAACCCCAAGCTCATGGAGCGCGGCGAGGTGGCCCAGCGCACGATGAATACGCTGCTCCATGTGCTGGAGGCTTATGCGGAATTCTACCGCGCCTGTCCTGACGAAGCGGTGCGCGCGGCGGGTGAAAAGTGCCTGCAGCGCTTCCTCAAGGTGATGTACAACGAGCCGGGGCGCCGCCTGGAGGTCTTCTACGATAAGGAATACCGCAGCCTGCTGGATATGCAGTCCTACGGCCATGATATCGAGGCCTCCTGGCTGATGTGGGATGCGGTGGAGGCGCTCATTCCCTCCGCGGAGCAGGCGCCCTATCGGGCCATGTGTCTCACGCTGGCGGAGTCCACCTGTGAGCGGGCGTTCACCGATCACGGCATGGAGAACGAGGTTGTCGAGGGCGAGGTCGAGCACACCCGCGTGTGGTGGGTGCAGGCGGAGACCATGCTGGGCTTTGCCAATGCCTTCGACCTGACCGGCGATGATGCGTGGATGCAGCGCGTGCAGCAGCAGTGGGATTATGTCCAGCGGGTGATCGTCGATCCCCGTCAGGGCAGCGAGTGGTACTGGTCTACCGATGAAAACGGAACGCCGACAGATAAGCCCATTGTCGAGGAGTGGAAGTGCCCCTATCACAATGGCCGCATGTGCCTGCGGCTGATCGAGAAGGCCTGAGGAGGAAGCATCTATGACGGAGATCATCATTCAGGATAAGCTCCTTCATCTGCGTAACGACCATGTGTCTTATTGCATGTACCTGCTGGAGGGCGGCATTCCTGCCCACCTGTACTTCGGCAAGCGCCTTGCGGGTATCAACCCTGCGGCGGTGCTGCGCCACTACGAGCTGCCTGCGGATGGTTCCTTTTCCCTGCAGGGCTGCGCACTGGATCACACGCCCCATGAGTATCCGGCCTTTGGCCTGGGCGATCTGCGGGAGGGCGCGGTGAGCGTCCGCCAGAAGGACGGCACCCGCAGCGTGGATCTGCGCGTGGTGAAGGTGGAGACGGTGGAGGGCAAGCCTGGGCTGTCGGGTCTGCCCGCAACCTTCGGCAGCAGCGCCAGGACGCTATTCCTTCATATGAAGGATGCGCTCATTGGCCTGGAGGCGACGCTCAGCTACACGATGTTCGATGATGTGGCGGGTGTGGTGCGCTCCGTTTCCTTTAAAAATGTCTCCGACAGCGAGCTGATGATCGAGCGGGCGTACAGCCTGTGCCTGGAGCTGCCGGACAGCCGCTACGATCTGATCACCCTGTCCGGCGCCTGGAGCCGCGAGCGCGAGATGATCCGCCGTCCGCTGACGATGGGGGAGATGCGCGTCAGCTCCCTCAAGGGCGCGACCTCGCTGCACAACAGCAACATGCTCTTCCTGGCCCGTCCCGAAACCACCGAGGAGCAGGGCGAGGCCATCGGCGCGGCGCTGGTGTATTCCGGCAACTTTACCGCTGCCGTGCATGTGGACAGCCACCGCACCAGCCGCGTGCTGCTGGGCATCAACGATGTTGACTTTGCCTGGAAGCTGGCCCCCGGCGAAACCTTCCAGACGCCTGAGGCAGTGACGGTCTATTCCGATGCAGGCCTTGGCGGCATGAGCGCCCAGTTCCACCGGGTGTGCGCGGAGCATCTGGTGCGCGGCAAGTACGCCAGAGCGCCCCGGCCCATCCTGCTGAACAACTGGGAGGCCACCTACTTCGGCTTCAACGAGGAGAAGCTTCTGAAAATTGCGAAGACCGCCGCTGACGTGGGTGTGGAGCTTTTTGTGCTGGACGACGGCTGGTTTGGCCATCGCGATTCGGACAATTCCTCTCTGGGCGACTGGTATGTGGATACGAAGAAGCTGCCCCAGGGTATGAAGCACCTGTCCGATCAGGTGCATGCGATGGGCCTCAAGTTTGGCTTGTGGTTTGAGCCGGAGATGATCTCTCCCGACAGCGATCTTTACCGTGCGCATCCCGACTGGGCCATCCACATCGGCGGCCGCGAGGGCATCCAGCAGCGCCAGCAGCTGACCCTCGACCTGAGCCGCGAGGATGTGCAGGATTACGTTTACGAATCCGTTGCCAGGCATCTGGCGGAGGACGGTATCGACTATGTCAAGTGGGATATGAACCGCAACTTCTCCAATATCGGTTCGGCGCTGCTGCCGGCGGATCGCCAGAAGGAGCTGCCTCACCGCTATATGCTGGGCCTCTACCGTGTGCTGGAGAAGCTGGTCAGCAGCTTCCCGGAGGTGCTGTTTGAGTCATGCTCCTCCGGCGGCGGACGCTTTGACCTGGGCATGCTTTACTACATGCCCCAAACCTGGTGCTCGGATAATACCGACGCCCTCTGCCGCTGCCAGATTCAGTATTCCACCTCCCTGGTGTTCCCGCCCTTTGCCATGGGCAGCCATGTGTCGGCGGTGCCCAATCATCAAACGGGCCGCATGACGCCCATCGAAACCCGCGGCAATGTGGCCATGTCCGGCTGCTTTGGGTATGAGCTGGATCTGAACACCCTCTGCACCGAGGAGCTGGAGGCGGTGCGCCGCCAGATTGCCCGCGTCAAGGAGATCCGCCAGACGCTGCTCTATGGTGACTTCCACCGCCTGCTCTCCCCCTATGAGGGCAATGACACCGCGTGGATCACCGTCAGCAAAGATAAGAACGAGGCGGTGTTCATGTTCACCCGGGCGCTGGCCAAGTCCTTTGCATATCCGCCGCTGGTGCGTCTGCGCGGCCTGGATGCACAGAAGGCCTACACCGTGGCCGAAACGGGCGAAAGCTACACTGGTGCGGAGCTGATGAACCTGGGCATTGCGGTCAAGCTGCCCTGGGGCGATGCAGCCAGCGTGAGCTGGACGCTCCGCAGCAACTGATTGGAACAAGGAGGTTGACGCAATGGGCAATGTCACGATGCGCGACATCGGCAAGCGCATTGGCGTGAGCGCCGTGACGGTATCGAAGGCGCTGGCAGGCAAATCAGGCGTGAGCGAGGAGATGCGCCAGCGGATCGTGCGTCTGGCGGCGGAACTGGGGTATGTCAACCCTAACAGCACCCCGGCCAAGCCTGCGCAGGGCCTGGATGTGGGCATTCTGGTGCCGGACCGGTTCTTCTCCAACGATACCTTCTACGCGATGTTCTACAAGCGTCTCATGCAGACGCTGGCGGAGGCCGGACATTTTGGCCTGCTGGAGCTGATCACGGAGGAGATGCAGCAGTCCCTGACGCTGCCCAACATCGTGCGCAGCCATCGCGTGCAGGCGCTGATCATCCTCGGTCAGCCCACGGAGGAATACGTCCGGATGATGGTGAATCAGCCGCTGCCCGTGGTGGCGCTGGATTTCTACTATCCGTCGATCAAGATGGACGCCATCATCGGTGACAGCGCAGCCGGCGCGGCGCAGCTGGCCTGGCATCTCATCGAGATGGGACATCGGGACATCGGCTTTGTGGGCAATGTGAAGGCAACCAGCTCCATCATGGAGCGCTACCTGGGCTTTGCCTCGACCATGCTGCTGCACGATCTGTCCATCCGCCCCGAATGCGTGATCCGGGATCGCGATGATCACAATGTCATGCTGGAGATGGAGCTGCCGGAGAAGCTGCCCACGGCCTTTGTGTGCAACTGTGACGTGCTGGCCCGCGCGCTGATTGATCTGCTGCGGCAAAAGAACGTGCGTGTGCCGGAGGATGTATCCGTGGTGGGTTATGACGACTTCAACAACGTCCCCGGATCGCTGCCTCTGACGACCTTCCGCGTGGATATGCAGGCGATGTGCCAGATTGCTGTCAAGCTGACAGAGGAGCGCTGCGCGGGCGATGCGAAGCCCACCAGCCGCATTACCGTCGGCGGCGAGTGCGTCTACCGCGATTCCGTCCGCAATCTCAACGAGCAGTGACCGCAGGAATGCTTCCTGCGTCATGATAAATGGCGACCAATCCAATACGGTGAATACAAAACACAAAAAGAAAGAGGTAATGAACATGGCTGTCAAGATTCTCAACGCTGGTTCTCTCCCGAATATCCCCTGGCAGGAAAAGCCCGCCGACCTCAAGACTGCTGCTCCCGTGTGGCGCTACACCGAAAACCCCGTCATGGGCCGCAACCCCACCCCCGAAATCGCCCGCATCTTCAACTCCGCCGTGGTGCCGTGGAAGGATGGCTTCATCGCGGTGCTGCGCGGCGAGCAGGTTAACGGCGTGCCCTATGTGTACCTGGGCCGCTCCAAGGACGGCATCCACTGGGATGTTGACCGCCAGAAGGTGCCCTTCGTGGATGAGAACGGCAAGCCCAAGATGCCCCACTACGCCTACGATCCCCGCCTGGTGAAGGTGGATGACACCTACTACATCATCTGGTGCACGGATTTCTTTGGCGCCTCCATCGGTATGGCCAAAACCACGGATTTTGAAACCTTCACCCGTATCGAAAATCCTTTTATCCCGTTTAATCGCAATGCAGTGCTCTTCCCCCGCAAGATTGGCGGCATGTTCAAGCTCATGTCCCGTCCCTCTGACTCCGGCCACACGCCCTTTGGCGATATCTTCGTCTCCGAGTCTCCCGATATGGTGTACTGGGGCAAGCATCGCCATGTGATGGGCCGCGGCTCCAAGTGGTGGGAGTCCGTCAAGATCGGCTCCGGCGCGGCGCCCATTGAGACCAGCGAAGGCTGGCTGCTGTTCTACCACGGCGTGGCCACCACCTGCAATGGCTTTGTGTACTCCATGGGCGGCGCCATCCTGGATATCAATGAGCCCAGCAAGGTGCTCTACCGCTGTGAGAACCATCTGCTGACCCCCGAAGAGCCCTACGAGGTGACCGGCTTTGTGCCCAATGTCGTGTTCCCCTGCGCCACGCTGCAGGATGAGGATACCGGCCGCATCGCTATCTATTACGGCGCTGCCGACACCAATGTGGGCCTGGCCTTCACCACCGTCGACGAGATCGTGACCTACATCAAGGAGCACAGCGACCTCCAGTGGGGCGACGACGTGGCGGACGTGGACTTCTGATCCCCCGGCGATGAAGAAGTTTCTGATCATGACTTTGCTGATGATCGTGGCGCTGGTGGTCATGTCAGCCGGTGCGACGATGGTGCTGTGGATCTTTGACGATCTGCGCAATACCACGACCGACAACCTGCTGTTCGAGGGCCTGAAGGTCGGTATGATCGGGCTGGCCATCGTGGCGGTTGTGCACTTCCTGCTGACGATGAAAGCAAAGTCCTGACAATGGCCAAACGCTTCGGCGAAATGGGCAGGGAAGCGTCAAAGCCTCCCTGCCCTTATTCACATGAAAAAGGAGATACTGCCATGCAGCCTCGTTCCTTTGCCTCCCTGATGGAGGCCTACGAGCGCGTCATTGCCCGCCCGAATCCGGTCAATGAGCGCTTCTACAACGGCCTGTTCACCCGCTATGAGAATCCTGTGCTGACCCGTCAGCACATTCCGCCCTTCTGGATGTACGATGCAAACCCGGAAACTAACCCCTACATGATGCAGCGCCTGCCGGTCAATGCGACCATGAATTCCGGTGCGATCAAGCTGAACGGCAAGTACTGCCTGGTGGTGCGCGTGGAGGGCCAGGATCGCAAGTCCTTCTTTGCCGTGGCGGAGTCCGACAAGCCCACCGAGGGCTTCCGCTTCCGCGATTATCCCGTGGTGCTGCCGGATACCTGCGCGGAGGAGACCAACGTGTATGACATGCGCCTGACCCAGCACGAGGATGGCTGGATCTATGGTGTGTTCTGCTCCGAGAGCAAGGATACCACGGTGAACGACCTGTCCGCAGCGGTGGCTGCTGCGGGCATCGTGCGCACGAAGGATTTGGAAACCTGGGAGCGCCTGCCCAATTTGAAGACCCTGCGCAGCCCCCAGCAGCGCAATGTGGTGCTGCATCCGGAGTTCGTGGACGGTCAGTATGCCTTCTACACCCGTCCGATGGATGACTTCATCGAGACCGGCAGCGGCGGCGGCATCGGCTTTGGGCTGTGCAAGGATATCATGAATCCTGTGATCGACGAGGAGAAGATCATCTCCGCCCGCCGCTATCACACCATCACCGAAAGCAAGAACGGCGCGGGCGCCACGCCCATCAAGTGCGACAAGGGCTGGATTCATATTGCCCACGGCGTGCGCAATACCGCAGCAGGTCTGCGCTATGTGCTCTATGCCTTCATGACGGATTTGAAGGATCCCACAAAAGTCATCGGCGAACCCTCCGGCATGCTGCTGGGCCCGCTGGGCAAGGAGCGCGTGGGCGATGTGAGCAATGTCGTGTTCACCAACGGCGCGATTGCGGATGACGACGGCAAGGTGTACATCTACTACGCCTCCTCTGACACCCGCATGCACGTGGCTCAGACGGATATCGGCCGCCTGTGCGATTACCTGCTCAATACCCCCGCTGATCCGCTGCGCTCTCCCGATTGCGTGAAGCAGCGCTGCGAGCTGATCCGCAGGAACCTTGAATATCTGAAAAAGTAAGGGGAGGTAAGCCATGTTCAAACTTGCACCCCTTTTCGGGAACGGCGCGGTGCTGGCGCGGGGCAAGGAAATCCGCGTCTTCGGCACTGCGGATGAAGGCGTGCGCCTGACCGCCGAGCTGACGGCTGCGGACGGCACGCTGCTGGCGAAGGCCGCCTGCACATCGGCGGAGGGCCGCTTCCTGCTGCGTTTCCCGCCCCAGAGGGCGCAGACCGGCTGCACCCTGACCGTGACCGACGGCACGATGCTGATCGTGTCCGGAAATGTCGCCATCGGCGAGGTGTACTTCGCCGGCGGCCAGAGCAACATGGAGCTGGAGCTTCAGAACGCCGACGAGGGCAAGGTGCTCATCGAAACGCATCTTGACGCAGATCTGCGCTACTTCAACGTGCCGAAGAAGTCCCTGTGGAACGGCGACGCCATGCAGGCAGAGGGCTGGAGTCACTGGGAGAGCATCCGCCCTGGCTATGGCAAGGACATGTCGGCCGTGGCGTACTTCTTCGCATGCAAGCTGCGTGAGAAGCTGAACGTCCCCGTGGGCATCATTGATTGCTACTGGGGCGGCACTTCTATCACCTGCTGGATGGATGAGGAGGCCCTGGCCCGCACGGCGGAGGGTCAGCGCTACATGAGCGAATACGCTGCTCAGTGCGGCGACAAGACCATTGAAGCCTGGCAGGCGGAGGAAGACAAGTTCCAGGCCGAGATGGCCGAGTGGAACGGCAAGGTGGATGCGCTCAAAAAGGAGCGCCCCGAGGTGACCTGGCCGGATATCAACAGGATCTGCGGCGAGTGCCCCTGGCATCCGCCAGTCGGCCCTGGATCACCCTACCGTCCCGCGGGACTGGTGGAGACGATGACCAAGCGCGTCGTTCCCGCAACGCTGACGGGCATGCTCTTCTATCAGGGTGAGGAGGACGCCTGGCGCACGGAGCATTACGAGGTGCTGCTCTCCGGCTATATCGCCCGTATGCGCGAACTGTTCTGCGATGACGCGCTGCCCTTCCTCAACGTGCAGCTGCCGGTGTTCATCAACGCCACTGACAAGGAGGATAATCACCAGTGGGGTGTGCTGCGCCGCGCGCAGGAGCTGGTGACCAGCCAGACCGCCAACACGGGCCTGGCCTGTATCATCGATTGCGGGGAGTGGGATAACATCCACCCCACCGACAAGCGTACGCCCGGCGAGCGCCTCTGCGAGCAGGCGCTGACGGTGCTCTACGGCCAAAAGGGCGCTGCCTCCCCGAAAGCGACGGGGAAATACACCATCGGCGGTGTGCTGACGGTGACGCTGGACGCGCCGGTTGCCATCACCCGCAGCGGCGACGAATGCGCTGAGATTGCCGGTGCCGACAGGGTGTGGCACAAGGCCGACATCGTGGCGGAGGGCGACAAGCTCCATCTGACCAGCGAGGCGGTGCCGGAGCCTGTGTATGCCCGCTATGCGCATTACAATTGGTGCAAGGTGCGCCTCTTTGGCGAAAACGGACTGCCGCTGGCGCCGTTCGTGCTGGATAACTGAACCCTGTTATAACCCAAAGCCTCCAGGTGAAGCCGTTAAGCTTCACCTGGAGGCGTCTTTGTGTTGTTGATATCCTGCTCCGGATCAAAAAGTGTAGCGGATGTGCAGGTGGTCAAAGCGGGTTTCACCCTGCCCCTGAGCAAACAGACCCAGCACTGCGCCGGTGAAGGTAGTGGATATCTCGTTGGAGAGGAATTTCGTCTGCGCGGAGCCGAGACAGGTTTCTGCGCCGTCCACGCGGACGAAGAAGCGGTAGTTGAGGCTGTCTGACCGGATGATCAGCTCCGCGCTGTCGACAGTGATAGGCAGCACGGCCTGTTCATGGCGGATACCGCCGATGTTCAGCTTCAGCACGGCCTCGCAGCCTTTCTCCGTCCAGCGGAGAAACAGGTCGTAATGCTCGCTCTCCGTACCGTAGACGGTTACGCCGCCTTCGCCGCCATGATTGGTGACGGTGACGGCGTAATCCATGTCGAAGGCCTTCTGGCGCAGGGCCATGAAGGTTGGGCTGCCCATGTCGTCCAGCGTATCCTTGCCGCCGCGCAGAGCCAGGTGATCGTCAGCGAAGGTGTAGTTTGCCCAGTCGGGACAGCGCAGGCCGCACCAGTCGATGCGCCAGTCAGTGTTCCCGAAGGTGTAGTGGGTCTTGCGGGTTTGAGGCTTGTCAGAGCCGATTTCGTAGAACTCTTCCGTCGTGCCGTCGTTGCCGCAGTAGAGCCAGCCGTCGCCGCCAAAACGCGCGGGCGTCAGGAACACCTCGCGCCCCAGATGGTGGAAGGGCTGCCAGACGTGAATCTGCCGGAACCCCAGCGTCAGGATGAACCACTCGCCGCCGGGAGCCTGAATGAGGTCGCCGTGGCCGATGCCCTGGATGATGCCCGGGGCCTTGTTGCGGTTGGTGAGGATGGGGTTGTACGGGCAGGCGGTGAAGGGCCCCCAGGGCGTCTGCGATCTGGCGAGCACCACCATATGCCCGTACTCCGTGCCGCCCTCTGCGGCCATGAGGTAATAGGTACTGCCGATGTGGTACATGTGGGGCGATTCGAGGTAGCGTCCGCCCGTGCCCTGCCAGATGCAGCGGCTCGGGGTGAGCTTGCGGCCGGTTGCAATGTCGATTTCGCACTGGGTCACGCCTCCCACGCCGCTATCGTCCGAGCCGTTGCTGATGAAGTAGACATGCCCGTCATCGAACAGCAGAGACGGGTCAATGCCGCCCTGATCGATGGTGATGGGGTCTGACCACTCGCCATGAATGTCATCCGTCCAGACGTAGAAGTTCTCATGTGTGGTGTCGTTGGTGGTGACCATGTAGAAGCGCCCGTCATGGTAGCGGATGGTCGGTGCGAACACCCCTCCGGAGGACGGCACATGCTTGAGCTGTACCTGTGTGGGGCGGGTCAGGACGTGGCCGATTTGCTTCCAGTTGATCAGGTCATCGCTCTCAAAGAGCGGCACGCCGGGGAAATACTGGAACGAGGAGGTCACCAGATAATACCTGCCATTGGCGGCGCAGACGCTGGGGTCGGGATAAAATCCGGTGATGATGGGGTTCTGATAGCGCATGCAGCAGTTCCTCCTGTGTATGCAGTGGGTCATGGGTGACGATGGTCTTACGCCGCTTCTTTGTCCGGCATGGCTTTGAACTTCTGCAGGATCTTCCGGATGATCACCATCGTCATCGTCAGAGCCAGCACATCCGCCACGGGCTGGGCGGCCTGGATGCCGGTTTCGCCAAGGATGCGGGGCAGGAGAAGCAACGCCGGGATCAGGAAGAGTCCCTGGCGGGAGACGCTGATGATCGTCGAGCGCAGGCCATCGCCGATGGACTGGGTGAACATGTTGCTCATGACGATGAAGCCCCACAGGGGGATGGTGGTCAGGTGGAAGCGCAGCGCCGTGGTGCCAAAGGCGATGACCGCGGGATCCTCCCGGCGGAAAACGGTGATGATGGGCTCGGCGAAGATGAACGCGCCCACGCCCAGCACCAGCAGGATGATGGTCGAAACCTTCACGCAGAACCAGAAGGCCTGGCGCACACGGCTGTACTTGCCCGCGCCGTAGTTAAACGAGCATACCGGCTGGAAGCCCTGGCCAAAGCCGATGACCGTGGAGTTGATGAACATCACAAACCGGCTTACGATGGACATGGCGGCAATGGCTGCATCCTGCGCGCCGGGGGCGGCGAAGGCCACGCAGGCGTTGTTGAGCAGGATCGTCGAGATGCTGGCAATACCCTGACGTCCCAGGGAGGGGAGGCCGGTGTAGAAGATGCGCCCGTACATGGCCTTTGTCGGGTGGAATCGGCGCGGAGTCACGCTGATGGTATCGCGGCGCAGATTGCTTTGCAAAAGCAGGATGAAGAAGCTTGCAGCCTGTGAAAGCGCCGTGGCAATGGCAGCGCCCGCCGTACCCAGGCCGAGGCCGAAGGGCATCGCAAAGCCCAGCCCCGTATCCGCGCCGGGGCTGAAGATAAAGATGGGGTCCAGCACCATGTTCAGTATGCCGCCGGTGGTGATGCCCAGCATGCCGTAGGTCGCCAGGCCCTGAAAGCGCAGCATGTTGTTCAGCACAAAGGAGCCCATCATGAAGGGCGCGGCGTAGAAGATGTACATGGCATACTGCTTGGCGTAGGGGGCGATGGTGTCTGTCGCGCCAAGGAGGGGGATGATGAAGTCCATGGACAGATTGCCGATGATCATGATCAGCGTGCCCACGCCGATGGCGGTGAAGAAGCCCACGGAGCAGTAGGTGCGGGCTTCCTCGTCCTTTCCGGCGCCAAGGAGCTGGCTGACGTTTGCGCCCGTGCCCATGCCGATGGTGAAGGAGATGGCCTGGATGATGGCCATGACGGAAAACACCACGCCCACCGCGCCGGAGGCCTCGGTGCTCAGCTGGCTGACGAAAAAGGTGTCGGCCATGTTGTAGATGGTGGTGATGAGCATGGAGATGATGGTTGGGACGGCGAGCCTGGGGATGATGCGGGAAACGGGGGCGGTCAGCATCATCCGGCTGCGCTCGGAGGGGGACATTTTCATGGCGGCAGAACCTTTCTTATTGATGTTACAGGAGGAGCATCACGCCCTGGGCGATGGCGACGGCGACGCATGCGCCGATGGCAACGGAGAGCAGGCTCTTGCCGCGCCATGCCATCACGACGGCGACGATGAGGCCGGCCAGCGCTGTCCACGGGCTGCCGGTGGAGGAGAGAATGCCGGGGATGGTCATCGCTGCCAGCACGGCATAGGGGACGTAATGCAGGAAGGACTGGATAAAGACGGACTTGATTTCCCTGCGGAAGACCGTCAGGGGCAGCATGCGGATCAGGTAGGTCACGCCCGCCATCACGGCGAGGTAGATCAGGTAGGTCGGCCAGTTCATACTTTTTCGCCCCCTTCTGGATGAATGGGGAAGAGCAGCGCGCCCAGGCCTGCCGCTACCACTGCACAGATGATGACCACGAAGCCGCTGGACACGGTGTTGAGCACCGGCAGATACTTGAACGCCACGCTCAGGGCGATGGCAATGAGCACCACGATGCGCACGGGCTTTTCCTTGCGGGCAGGAGGCAGGATAATGGCCAGGAACATGCCGTAGATGGCAATGCCCAGCGCCGTGCGGACGAACTCCGGCAGCAGCTGGCCCGCCACCGCGCCCAGGAGGGTGCCGCTGGCCCAGCCGATGTAGGGCATGAGCATCAGGCCATAGAGATAGACGTGGTGGAGCTTCTCCGGTTGGGCGGAGGCGACGGCGAAAATCTCGTCCGTGTTGGCAAAGGCGAAGAACATGCGCCGGGGCGTGTTCATATCAGGCCCCATCTTCTGGGAGAGGGACAGGCCCATCAGGGCATAGCGCAGATTGATGACGAACTGCGTCAGCGCCATTTCAAACAGGGATGCCTGGGCCACCATCAGCGGCAGTCCGGCGAACTGCCCGGCGCTGGTCAGGTTGGTCATGGAGATCAGCAGCGCCTGCAGGGGCTCCAGCCCCGACTGTACGCAGGCCATGCCAAAGGGGAAGGATACCGACAGATAGCCAAGGCCGATGGGCAGGCCATGCTTCACGCCCTTGCGGAAGAGTTTGTTCATGAGGAAATTCGCCTCGATTTCATTTGATGATATCAGCCATGGCGGCGATGTCCTGGGCGGCCATGGCGACCTTTGACTTTTCGATGAGAATGTTACCGCCGGTCATAATGTAGGAGGGCATGACTCGGATGTTGCCGTGGTAGAAGGCCGTGCTGCGCAGCTTATAGGTTGCGCCGGAGGGAATAACGTTCTTGCGGGTGGTTTTGCGGGCGATGGCGTTGTACATCTTCTTCGCCACGTCGCCCATGAGCATAACGACCTGTACATGGGGGAACAGGGCAATCTCTGCCTCCAGCCAGGGAAGGCTCGCATCAATGCTTTCCTTTTCCACCGTCGAGGTGCGCTTGGGGAGCTTCACCGCGTTGGTGATGTACACGCCCATGTTCAGAATGTCACCAATGTTCTCCACCGCAAGCCCCGCCTTCTGAAAAAGGGGGATCGTGGTGGACAGGTACGCCTCGCCGCTGCTGCCGTAGAAATCCTGCGCAGGATCGGCAGGGACGATCTCATTGATCATGATGGCCCGGATGCTGGCGGGATCAATCTCGACGTTGTTCAGTTGAACGGATGGATTTGCGCCGAGCTGCCGTTCAAGCTCCTGCTTGATGTTCATGGCGTGCTCCTTTCAAACGAAGTGTTCGATGCCATCCTTCGTGACAATGGCATACCACAGCGGCGGCTTTTCCACCGGTGTGTCAGAAATGGTGATGGCGGCGCGGATGGCGGCTTCGGCTTTGTCTGCGTCCTGAGTGCTGCGGGCGTAGAGGGTGCAGAGGACGTCGTCCGGGGAGACATGATCGCCGATGCGCACGGGCAGGATGAAGCCCACGGAATAATCCAGCGTATCGGTCTTCTGGGCGCGGCCTGCGCCCATGGCCTGGGCGGCCAGACCGAGGGCGGTAGTATCCATCTGGCCGATGTAGCCCTCGCGCTTGGCCCTGACCTGACGGATCAGAGCGGGCTGGGGCAGGAGGGACACATCATCCACGCAGGCGGGATCGCCATGCTGATGGGTGATGAGCTCCTTTAATTTGGCAAGGCCTGCGCCGGAGTGAAGGGCCTCCAGCAGCAGCTTGCGGGCTTCCTCGGGCGTGGCGGTGCGTCCGGCGAGCACCAGCATGTGGCTGCCCAACAGGAGCGCGACTTCCAGCAGATCACCGGTGACGCGCCCGGCCAGCACATCGATGGCCTCCTTGACCTCCAGCGCATTGCCCACATGGGTGCCCAGGGGCTGGCTCATGCTGGTGACGATGGCGGAAACGGGCTTGCCGGAGCGCGTGCCGATCTCCACCATGGCCCTGGCAAGGTCGAGGGCGCCCTCGAGGGTTTCCATCAGCGCGCCAGAGCCGGTCTTCACGTCCAGCACGATGGCGTCCGCACCGGAGGCCAGCTTCTTGGACATAATGGAGGAGGCGATCAGGGGCATGCTGTCCACGGTGGCAGTCACGTCGCGTAGGGCGTAGAGGGTCTTGTCCGCCGGGGCGAGGGAGGCGGTTTGCCCGATGACGGCCACGCCGATGTCGCTCACTTGACGGACGAAATCCTCCTCGCTGATGGCCACGGAAAGCCCTTTGATGGATTCCAGCTTATCCAGCGTGCCGCCGGTGTGACCCAGGCCGCGTCCGCTCATCTTGGCTACCGGAACGCCGCAGGCTGCCACCAGCGGAGCCAGCACCAGCGTGGTCGTATCGCCCACGCCGCCGGTGGAGTGCTTATCGACCTTCATGCCGGGAATGGCGGAGAGGTCGCATACATCGCCGGAATCGCGCATGGCCAGGGTGAGGTCGGTGGTTTCCTGGGGCGTCATACCGTTGAGGCGGATGGCCATGAGCAGCGCGGCCAATTGATAATCGGGAATGGAGCCATCGCCCGCACCCTGCGCAAAATAACGGATTTCCTCAGCGCTCAGCGCCTGTCCCAGCTTCTTGCGGGTGATGATATCGATCATATTCATGGTTTCAGCTCCTTTGCTGATGGGTTGTATCCAATATTATAGCACAAGGCAAGTTGGCATGCAATGAGTGTTTGCCATGCGGGGAAGTTTCTGTTATACTATATAGAAACGCCGCAAAGGAGGGAGATCATGCGCCCGATCCATGATATGCTTGCAGCCGCATCGGCGCGCAGCAGCTTCCACATGCCGGGCCACAAGGGCAGCGCGCCCTTTGGCCCCGTTGATCTCTATGCGCTGGACACCACCGAGCTCCCTCAGACGGACGACCTCTACGCCCCGGAGCGGGCTATCGCCCAGGCGCAGCGCCTGTATGCGAAGGCGGCGGGTGCGGGGGCGACGGTTTTTCTGCATAATGGCTCTACCTCCGGCATCCATGTGATGGTGCAGCTCTATGCCTGCCAGGGCGATACGGTGCTTTTGCCGCGAAACGCTCACATGTCGGCGGTGAATGGCTGCATCCTTGGCGGTGTGAAGATACGATGGATTCCTGTGTCCATGACGGAGGACGGGTTGGCCTATGTGCGGGAGGGGGATGTCATCGCTGCGATGGACGCCCATCCGGAGGCCCGGGCCATATTCCTGGCGCGCCCGGACTATTACGGCTGCTGCCTGCCGCTGGAGGGCATTGCCCGCTCGGCTCATGCGCGGGGTATACGCGTGCTGGTGGATGAAGCCCACGGTGCACATCTGCCCTGGTCGGACTCGGTGAAATCGGCGGGGGAATGCGGCGCAGATGCATGGGTGCAGTCTGTGCACAAGACGCTGCCGGGCCTGACGGCCTCCGCCGTGCTGCATCTGCGGGACGGCGTTGACCGGCCCAGGGCGCTGCGGCTTTTGCGCCGGGAGCAGACCTCCTCGCCCTCCTTCGTGCTGATGCTCTCCATTGACGACGCCCGCGCCTATATGGAGGCTCATGGTCGCGAGCGCCTTTGTGCAGTGACGGAGGCTGCGGATGCCGTCCGGGCAGCGCTGCCTTTGCTGGGCTATGCAGATGCCCACGCGTGCTGGCGGCCTACCGGGCTGCAGTTCGATCCGTCGCGGCTGGTCATCGAGGCGCCCCAGGGCGGCGCGGAGCTTGCGCGCCAGCTGCGGGAGAAGGCAATCGACGTGGAGATGCACGATCTGCGCCGCGTGGTGCTGATTCTCTCAGCGATGGACGAGCCGCGGGAGATACGGCGGCTTCTGTCTGTGTTGAAGGAACTGCCGCCCCAAAGGGCTGACATTCCCCCCCTGCCCATGCTGACCGAACTGCCGGAGCAGGTGCTGGAGGTTCGCCAGGCAGCGATGGCAGAAAGCGAGGATGTGCCGCTTGATGCCTGCGTGGGACGCATCGCGGCGGTATCAGCAGGGCTGTATCCGCCGGGTGTGCCGCTGGTCTGCCCCGGTGAAAGGGTGACGACGGAGGTTGTTTCACGGCTGATAAACGCAACAAATCAGGAACGCTTTGGTGTGGAAGGAGATACGCTGCTATGCGTAAGTGTGTGATTTTTGATCTGGATGGTACGCTGACCCGCTCGGAGGAGGGCATCTGGAACTGCGTGAAGTACGCCGCGGAAAAGCTGGGCTTTGAGGAACCTGACGCCGCGACCCTGCGCAAATTCATCGGTCCGCCGCTGGGCTATTCCTTCCGCGAGTACATGGGCATGGATGATGCCATGGCCGACAAGGCGGTGGAGACCTACCGCGAGCGCTACAATGTGCTGGGCCTGTTTGAAAACCGGGTATTTCCGGGCATCCGCCGCCTGCTGCGGACGCTGAAAAACGATGGCTGGTACATCGGTGTGGCGACAGGCAAGCCTCAGCGGGCCTCGGAGCGCATCATTGCGTATTTTGGCCTGGATAAGTACATCACGAAGGTCTGCGGCCCGGTGGGCGATCACCGTCCGGACAAGATCGACCTGATCCGCAACGCCCTGCCTGCTCAGTGGGACGAAGCGTGGATGGTCGGCGACCGCAAGTTTGATGTGGAGGGCGCGATCGGTGCGGGCGTCAGGAGCATCGGCGTGGGCTACGGCTACGGCTCCGAGGAGGAGCTTCGCCAGTCCGGCTGCGATGAGTACTGCGAGACGGTGCAGGATCTGATCGATTTCCTCTGCCCGGACAGCCAGGTTCCTGCAGGGGCGTTCCTGTCCATCGAGGGTCTGGACGGCAGCGGCAAATCCACGCAGATTCGTCTGCTGACCGACGCCATCGACCGGTTCGGCTATGAGATCGTCCATAGCCGCGAGCCCGGCGGCTGCGCGATCTCCGAGAAGATCCGCGACCTCGTGCTGGACAAGGAAAACGTGGGCATGTGCGATATTACGGAGGCGATGCTCTATGCTGCGTCCCGTGCGCAGCATGTGCGCCAGGTGATCCGTCCGGCAGTGGCGGCAGGCAAGGTGCTGCTGTGCGACAGGTTTGTGGATTCCTCTGTGGCCTATCAGGGCGGCGGCCGTCAGCTGGGCGTGCAGACCGTGCTGGACATCAACGCCCGCGCGGTGGATGGCACCATGCCCCTGGCGACGGTCTATCTCGATATCGACCACGAGACCTCCCTCAAGCGCCGCGCCGCCGCGACGGAGCTGGACCGCATGGAAATGGAGGCGGACAGCTTCCATGCCCGCACGGAGGCGGCCTACCGGGAGCTGATCAAGCGGGATCCGGAGCGCTTCATCGTCGTGGATGCGACGCAGTCCCCGGAGGTCATGGGCAAGCAGATTGCAGAAAAGGTTATGGGCAGACTGATGGAGGCGGAGTAAGTGAGCGAGCGCATTGTGGTGGGCATGTCCGGCGGCGTGGATTCGTCCGTGGCGGCCTTGCTGCTCAAGCAGCAGGGCTACGACGTGGTCGGCGTGTTCATGAAGAACTGGGAGGAGGATGGCGAGGACGGCGTATGCACCGCCGAGCAGGACTGGAACGACGTACGTGAGGTCTGCGAGCTCATCGGCATCCCGTATTACGCCGTGAATTTCGCCCAGGAATACTGGGATCGTGTGTTCAGCTACTTCCTGGACGAATACCGTGCAGGCCGCACGCCCAATCCGGATGTGCTGTGCAACCGCGAGATCAAGTTCAAGGCCTTCCTTGATTTTGCCATGCAGTTGGGCGCATCCCGGATGGCGACGGGGCATTTTGTCCAGACCAACGCTCAGGGCGATCTCCTGCGCGGCGCCGATCCCAATAAGGATCAGAGTTACTTCCTTTATATGCTCCGCAGTGCCCAGCTCCAAAAGGCGATGTTTCCCGTGGGCGGCATGACCAAGGCGCAGGTACGTCAAATTGCCGAGGCAAACGGTCTGCCCGTCAGCAAAAAGAAGGACTCCACGGGCGTGTGCTTCATTGGCGAAAGGCGTTTCAAGCAGTTCCTGGCGGAGTTCCTCCCCGCGCAGCCCGGCGATATGGTTGCGCCGGATGGCACGGTTGTGGGGCGGCATGACGGCCTGATGTACTATACCCTCGGCCAGCGGCGGGGCCTTGGCATCGGCGGGTGTGGTGATGGCCGCAGCTGGTTTGTCATTGGGAAGGATCTGGCGGCCAACCGACTGCTGGTCGCTCAGGGCGAGGATCACCCGATGCTGTATTCGACCCTGTCTGTGGCGGGCGGCCTGACGTGGATCGCGGAGGCGCCCATCAGGACGGGCGAAACGCTGCGCTGCACCTGCAAGTATCGCTATCGCCAGGCGGATCAGCCGGTGGACGTGACCCTGCAGGCGGACGGCAAGGTGCTGATTCGCTCCCTGGAGCCCCAGCGTGCCGTGACCCCTGGGCAGAGTGCGGTGTTCTATCAGGGCGAAAAGTGTATCGGTGGCGCAGTGGTCGAGCAGGTGCTGGACGCCGGAATTCCGAACGGAAGAATTTGATGATGGAAAACGGTTTCGGATTCTGTTGAACAATCCGTGTTTTAGAACTGCTAAAAGTTCGTGTTCGCTAAAAAGAGTGAAAAAAAGCGCAAAAAAGTTGAAAAAAGGTGTTGACAGAAATCCGGAACCGTGATAATATAAACAAGCTGATTCGCGCGCAGGTCGTGTGAACGGCGATGAACCTTGAAAACGATACAGAACAAAGAAACGCAAACAAGAGACAGTAATTCCGAATGAGTGGATCTTGCCGGCAGAGAAGCCGGTTAGGATAAAGGATTAAACGTAAGAGTTTGATCCTGGCTCAGGACGAACGCTGGC
>JAFUOR010000125.1 GCA_017481825.1 Clostridia bacterium | reverse complement strand
CCCATGCAGGCAGCGTAAGGCATGAGCGGCACTTTGCACATTGGTTGGGCGTGTGCTCAAGACAGGCAACAGCATGCATGGAACCCTCCGTGAGCCGCAGGATGTCCGCCAGCGTGATATTTGCCGGGTCATCCAGCAGCCGATAGCCGCCCTGATTCCCACGGCGGATCTCGATCAGCCCAGCCTTGGCCAGCGGAGCGGTGAATTGCTCCAGATACTTCTTGGATATTCCCTGTCGCTCGGCGATGCTTTTCATGGAGACATAGCCGTCCCCCTGATTCTGGGCTATGTCCAGCAGCATACGGGTCACATAGCGGCCTTTGGTGGAAATCATCATGTACATCAACTCCTGATTTTATTATACTCTGTTCGCGGACAAATGACAATCTCCCGGAAAAATATTCTTGTATGTCCATAGACGTAGTAGTCAAACGGAACTATAATGACCCATATCCCAGATACATGCCATCCGGAATACGGACAGCCTGAGCACATGAAAAAAGGGGTTATCAATGAAACGAAATGCAACCTTCACAACCGTTGTGACTGCTCTGTTTGCAGCCCTGATCTGCGCGTTCCTGATGCTGCCCTTCTGTACAGCGATCGCTGCCGGAATTGGCTCTGCACTGGCGGATGTTCTGGCAGGCTGCGTCGCTTTCGTTCCGGGAACGCTGCTGATCAAGGCGGGCGTAGCGCTGATTGCCGGATACATTTTCAGACGGAGCGCGAAGCCGAACGCGTCAGGATCGGAGCTGGTGTATATGGGTGCTGCCTGCATTGCGGCAGAGGCCTTCATGGTTCTCGCGTACTTTTTCTACGAGGCTGTCCTGCTGGGCGTCGGCATGGGTGCAGCTGGCGGCATCATTGGGAATATCGGCCAGGGCGCAGCATGCGGCGGCGCCCGTGCTGCGGAGGTCTGACGCAGTCCGCTCGCTGGCGGACGGCAAAGGGCGATAACGCAGGGCAACATCAGGCGGCGTGGTTTCATCATCACGCCGAAATAAAAATTTCTGAATGTCTATTGACATAGTAGATAAATAGGTTTATAATGGCATTACACCTACAGAAAGGAGGCAGGCGACATGAAGAAGCAGTTCACCGGAATCATGATGGCGATGTGTATGGGTATGTGCATGAGCATGTACTCCGCTTTCCCATGCGTCTGCCATCGAATGTGAGCTTCACGCAAGCAGATATTCGTTTGGGGCATCCGCATGGATGCTCCTTTTTCATTCCCAAATGAGGTGATCAAGCATGAAGCATTGGCATATCGGCGGGGTGTGCGACCGAATGTGCGCTGGCCGCCGTCGTTCCTTCAATAACAAACAAGAATAAAAGGAGTGTATCATGATGAAGAAGCTGTATAAGAAGATCGTTTCCCTGCTGCTGGCCGCCCTGCTGCTCGCGTCCGCAACGACTGCGTTTGCCGCGTCGCCCGTGCTCATCGGCGTGCCGGATGATGCCACCAATCAGGCTCGCGCCATCAAGCTGCTGGAAACCGCCGGCCTCATCGAGGTCGATCCCGCGGCGGGCTATTCCCCCGAGATTAAGGACATCACCCGCTACATCTACAACATTGAGGTGACCCCGGTAGCCGCCAACACCCTGACCTCCACCCTGCCGGACTTCGGCGCAAGCACCATTAACGGTACCTACGCTGTGCCCTTTGGCCTGGTGCCCTCCAAGGACGCGCTGATCATCGAAAAGCAGTCCGAAGGCGGCGATAACCCTTACGTCAACATCATCGTCGCCCGCACCACCGACAAGGACAACCCCACCTACCTGACCATCGTTGAGGCCTTCCAGACCCAGCTGGTCGCGCAGTATCTGCTGGAGAAGTACACCGAGACCTTCTTCCCGGCCTTCCCCTATGATGAGGCCTACACCGTTGCGGACGATTTCCTTTCCAGCATCGACGAGTACGTTTCCTCGCCCGATGGCAAGACCTTGGTGAAGGTTGGCGTGTGCGGCGCGTCCAACGATCACTGGAAGGCTGTGCAGAAGGTGCTGGATGAGCAGAATGCCGGCATCTACATTGAGCTGGTGGAGTTCGACGCCTACAACCTGCCCAATGAAGCGCTGAACAGCGGTGAGATCGACCTGAACTCCTTCCAGCACAAGGCCTATCTGGAAAAGGACGCCTCCGGCAACGGTTACGACCTGACCGTCATCGGCGATACGCTGATCGCCCCGCTGGCCCTGTATTCCCAGAAGGTGGACTCTCTGGACGCCCTTAAGGAGCTGGCTGGTCTGTTTGAGTAATACGCACATCATTCCGGCGGGGCAGCTTGTCTGCTCCGCCGGAGAACGGGGGACAGGTGCATGATCAAGTTGACGCATCTGAATAAGACATATCACCTGAAGACTGGCGACGTGCAGGCGGTGCAGGATGTGAGCCTTGACATCCGCGAGGGTGAGATCTACGGCGTGATCGGCTACTCCGGCGCGGGCAAGTCCACGCTGGTGCGATGTATCAACCTGCTGGAAACGCCGGATGAGGGCGAAATGACCATCGGCGGTATGCAGACGATCATCAGCCGCAGCGGCAGGTTGTTCATCCGTCAGGACGACACAGAGAAGCCCATCGCCGAGCGCCAGCTCAACCAGCTGCGCCGGGGCATCGGCATGATCTTCCAGCAATTCAACCTGCTGGACCGCTCCACGGTGTTCGACAATGTGGCCTATCCGCTGCGCCACACCGGCATGAGCCGCGCGGCTATCCGGCAGCGGGTGAACGAGCTGCTGGCGCTGGTCGACCTGACCGACAAAGCGGAGGTGTACCCCTCTCAGCTGTCCGGCGGACAGAAGCAGCGCGTGGCCATCGCCCGGGCGCTGGCGAACAAGCCGCGCATCCTACTCTCCGACGAGGCCACCAGCGCCCTTGACCCGGATGCAACGGAGTCCATCCTTGCACTGCTGAAGGAGCTGAACCGCAAGCTGGGGCTGACGATCGTGCTGATCACCCATGAGATGGCGGTCATCAAAGCCATCTGCCACCGTGTCGCCGTCATGGAGGGCGGAAGCGTGGTGGAGGAAGGCAATGTGTACGACCTGTTCGCCCATCCGCAGCAGCCCATCACCCGGAAATTCGTGCAGTCCGCCTCGCCCCTTGGCAAGATCGACAAACTGCTGGCGGACGGGTCGCCACTGCTGAACGTCAAGCCCGGCGACTGCCTGGTCAAGCTGCTGTTCCACAAGGACAGCGTGGGCGACAGCATGATCTCCACCCTGTCCCGCCTCTTCGGAGTGGATGTGAACATCGTGCTGGCGAATGTGGAGGAGCTGCAGGGCGAGCCGCTGGGCGGCATGCTGGCGGTGTTCAGCGGCAGCAGAGAAAGCATCCAAAGCGCGCTGAAGCATCTGAACGAAAACCATGTGAGCGTGGAGGTGATCGAGCATGGAACAGCTGATTAAGGAGTATCTTCCCTATGTATACGCCTACCGCAGCCGCTTCTTCCAGAGCTGCGAGGCGACGCTGCAGATGTTCCTGATCGCAGGCGCGATCTCCTTCGTGCTGGGGCTGTTCTTCGGCGTGGTGCTGACCATCACCCGGGAGGGCGGAATCAAGCCCTGCAAGCCGGTGAATCTGCTGCTGGATGTGTTCATCAACATCTTCCGTGCCATTCCCTTCGTGATCCTGCTGATCTTCCTCATCCCGCTGACCCGCGCCATCATGAACACTGCCATCGGCATCAAGGGTGCGATCATTCCGCTGGTGTTCGGCACGGTGCCCTTCTTCACCCGCCAGGTGGAGGCGGCGCTGGCGAATGTCTCCCCTGGCAAGCTGGAGGCGGCACGCAGCATGGGAAGCGGCACGCTGGGGCTGATCTTCCGGGTGTATCTGCATGAAGCCGTGCCGGATCTCATCCGCGTGACGACCATCACCGCCATCAGCCTGATCGGCCTGACCACCATGGCGGGTGCGGTGGGCGCGGGCGGCATCGGCAGCTTTGCCATCAACTATGGCCAGAATCAGCAGCATCAGGATATCGTGAATGTCTGCGTGGCCGTGCTGCTGATCTTCGTGTGCCTGCTGCAGACCATCGGCTCCCTGCTGGCGCGCAGAACCACCAACCGCAAGCTGTTCAGCTTCGGAAAAGGGAGGCGAGCAGCATGAGCCGTGCCGAACGCATTCTTGCTTACGCCGACAAACAGGCTGGCGTGTATCAGCAGATCGCGCTGGACATCCACGCCCGCCCGGAGGTCAGCAACTACGAGTTCTTTGCCTGCGAACGGCTGTCAGAGCAGCTACGGCAGGAGGGCTTCGCCGTTCGGGTGGACGTTGCAGGCCACCGCACCGGCTTCACCGCTGTCTACAAGGCTGAAAAGCCCGGCCCGGTGCTGGTGTTCCTCGCCGAATACGACGCGCTGGGCAGTCTGGGACATGCCTGCGGGCACAACCTGTTCGGCGCGACCTCTGCGCTGGCGGCTTCCGCACTCAGGCAGGTCATTGACGAGACCGGCGGCGAGGTACGCGTCTACGGCACCCCCGGCGAGGAGGGCGGCGAGAATGGCAGCGCCAAGGGCAGCTTCGTCCGGGAGGGCTTCTTCCGGGATGTGGACGCGGCCTTGTGTGTGCATCCGGGCGCGGATAAGCACCTGCCCACCACGCCCACCCTGGGCTGTGCGCCCGTGGACATCGAGTTCTGGGGCAAGCCTGCCCACGCCGCCAGCGCCCCCGAAAAGGGTGTGAACGCACTGGACGCACTCATCCTGACCTTCAACGGCATCAATGCCCTGCGCCAGCACGTCCCCGGCGATGTGCGCATCCACGGCATCATCACCCACGGCGGCGACGCACCCAACATCGTGCCGGAATACGCGGCAGGCAAGTTCTACTTCCGTGCCGCCACCGCCGCAAAGATGGACGAGATCGACGGGAAGCTCCGGCGCATCGTGGAGGGCGCGGCCGCCATGACCGGCGCAAGGGGCCGGATGCAGCCCTACCAGAACCGGGTGGAAAACACCGTCCTGACCCCGTCCTTCGATGCGCTGTATGTGAGGCACCTGACAGCGCTGGGCGAGATGGTCTCTGCACCTGATGAGAAGGCCGGCATCGGTTCCAGCGACGTGG
>JAFUOR010000124.1 GCA_017481825.1 Clostridia bacterium | reverse complement strand
CTACGAGCGCGCCGAGCACTTCGGCTACGCCCAGGACAAGGGCCTGGTCATGCTGCCCGTGGAGCTGATCGACGACAACGGCATCATGCTCAAGAAGTGCGTCAAAGCCCTGGCGAAGATCTGGAACCTGGGCGAAAAGTTTGAAACCTGGCTGGACACCGCCTGCGTGTTCACCTCCACCCTCGTTGACCGCATCGTGACCGGCTATCCCCGCGATGAGGTGCAGTCTATCTGGGAGAAGCTGGGCTATGAGGACCGCATCCTGGTGACCGCCGAGCCCTTTGGCCTGTGGGTCATTGAGTCCGACAAGGACATTTCCAAGGAGCTCCCCCTGCCTGACTGCGGCCTGCCGGTCATCTACACCGACAACCAGAAGCCCTACAAGCAGCGCAAAGTGCGCATCCTCAACGGCGCGCACACCTCCTTCGTTCCTGCTGCCTTTCAGTGCGGTCATGACATCGTGCTGCAGGCCATGAATGACGATCTCATCCTGAACTTCATGCAGAAGACCCTCTACGATGAGGTCATCCCCACCCTGGCGCTGCCCAAGGAAGACCTGATGGCCTTCGCCGAGGCGGTGACCGGCCGCTTCAAGAACCCCTACATCAAGCACGCGCTGCTGTCCATCTGCCTGAACAGCGTCAGCAAGTGGCGCGCTCGCTGCATGCCCTCCCTGCTGGGCTATGTGGAGAAGAACGGCGAGCTGCCCGCCCGTCTGACCTTCTCCCTGGCCAGCCTGATGAACCTGTACAAGGGCGGCAAGCTGGTGGACGGCAAGCTCCAGTGCAAGCGCGGCGAAGAGACCTACACCCTGCAGGATGACGCGGCAGTGCTGGAGTTCTTCGCCAAGGATATGCCTGCGGACGAGCAGGTCAAGGCCTTCCTGTCCAACGAGGACTTCTTCGGCCCCGAGCTGTGCAAGGTGCCCGGCCTGATCGAAAGCGTGACAGAGTCCCTGAACGCCATCCTCGAAAAGGGCATGCGCGCGGTCATGACCGAGAAGTTCGGCGCGTAAACGATACGATATTCACCATCGGATTGGAGTCACAGGCCCCAATCCGATCTTTATAAGGAGGAAACACCAATGGCTGAGCTGCTTCGCATTTCTGCCAAGGACAATGTAGCCGTGGCCCTGAGCGCCATTGACGCAGGCACGACCCTCACGGTAGACGGCGTGACCGTCACCGCGAAAAGCGACATCCCTGCCGGCCACAAGGTCGCCCTGGCGGCCATCGCTGCGGGCGA
Source organism: Clostridia bacterium (assembly GCA_017481825.1). Lineage (GTDB taxonomy): Bacteria > Bacillota > Clostridia > Christensenellales > Aristaeellaceae > UBA11524. The sequence continues at coordinate 9,547 of JAFUOR010000124.1, read as the reverse complement.
AAAAGTCATCAAGTACGGCTTCCCCATCGGCTATGCCAAAGAGGATGTCAGCGCGGGCGCGCACATCCATGTACACAACCTGCACACCTGCCTCTCGGGCGAGCTGGAGTACACCTGGAATCCCACCTGGCCTGCCAATGCTTCCGCCGAGCCCGCCGCCTTCATGGGCTATCCCCGCAGGGACGGCCGCGTGGGCGTACGTAATGAGCTGTGGATTCTGCCCACCGTCGGCTGCGTGAATGACATCGCCAAGGCTCTTGAACGCGAGGGCCAGAAGCTGCTGGGCGGCGGCGTGGAGACAGTGTACGCCTTCCCCCACCCCTACGGCTGCAGCCAGATGGGCGACGATCAGGAAAACACCCGCACCATCCTGGCGGATCTGGCCACGCACCCCAACGTGGGTGGCGTTCTGGTACTGGGCCTTGGCTGCGAAAACAGCGGCGTTGCCATCATCGAGGAGCACATGGGCGATTACGACAAGGATCGCGTGCGCTTCCTGATCTGCCAACAGGTGGAGGATGAATTTGAGGAGGCCATGAAGCTGCTGAGCGAGCTGGCAGAGAATATGCGCGGGGAAAAGCGAGTCCCCTGCCCGGCAAGCAAGCTGGTGATCGGCCTGAAATGTGGCGGCAGCGACGGTTTCTCCGGCATCACGGCGAACCCCGTGATCGGCGGCTTCTCTGACCTGCTGGTGGCTCAGGGCGGCACGACCATCCTGACCGAGGTGCCGGAGATGTTCGGCGCGGAAACCATCCTGATGGATCGCTGCGAGACCGAAGAGATGTTCCAAAAGACGGTGAAGCTCATCAATGACTTCAAGCGCTATTTTGAGGAGCATCACCAGACCATCTACGAGAATCCCTCCCCCGGCAACAAGGCGGGCGGCATCTCCACCCTGGAGGACAAGGCCCTGGGCTGCACCCAGACGAGCGGCTTCGCGCCCGTGAAGGACGTTCTGGCCTATGGCGAAAAGGTCAAGACCCCCGGCCTGAACCTGCTTTCCGCCCCCGGCAACGACCTGGTGGCCGCCACAGCGCTGGCTTCCTCCGGGGCGCAGATCGTGCTGTTCTCCACCGGACGCGGCACACCCTTCGCCTGCCCGGTTCCTACGGTGAAGATTTCCACCAACACGCCCCTTGCCACGCGCAAGCACGGCTGGATCGACTTCAACGCGGGCCGGCTGCTGACCGACGGCAAGACGCTGCCGGAGCTGAGCCAGATGCTGATGGACTATGTGCTTTCCGTTGCCAGCGGCGAGAAGGTCTGCTCGGAGCGCAACGGCTTCCATGACCTGGCCATCTTCAAAACGGGCGTGACGCTGTGATCCGCTTCATCCCAGCTGCGGAGTCAGGCGCTGCGCTGCATGCCCTGCTGACCTCCTATTACCGCGAGGGCGAGGATGCAGACACGCCCCAGGAGGAGCTGGACGGATTCATCTCCTATCTGCAGGAGCTGCTGGACAAGCGCATCCTTTGGGGTGATGTTGTCTTTGATGGGGATACCGCCATGGGCTTCGTCCTTTTCGCCGTGGACGGCGATAGCTATCCCTTCAGCGAATGCCCTGGCATGGGCACCATTGCGGAGATCTTCGTGAACTCGGCATATCGCCAACAGGGTCTGGGACGACTGCTCGTTCGCTGTGCGGAAGACGCACTCAGAGCGTTCGTCACGCAGATGTACGTCTGCGCGCATGCTTCTGCACAGTCCTTCTGGCAGCGCTGCGGTTACAGGCCAAACGGCGCTTTCGCCAGCAACAATCTCCCCATCTGCATCAAATCCATCTGAAATCCATCATGCGGCGGAACGCACGACGCGTTCCGCCCTTTCTGCGGAGGTAACACCATGTTTTCTTTCATCAACAAACTTGATAAGCAGGATAAGCAGGCGCTGTTCACCTGCTTCTTTGCCTTCTTCTGCAACGGCACGCTGTCGTTGATGATGGGCAGCGTCATGCCGGATTTGAAGGCGGCCTATAACCTGTCCGACACCACCAGCGGCCTGTTCATCTCCGCGCACTCGGCTGGCAATCTGATTGCGGGGCTTGTCAGCGGTCTGGTTCCGCTGTGGCTGGGGCAGAAGCGCTCCGTCATCACCCTGAGCGCCCTGGCCTTCGTCGGCTATCTGATGATGACCATCGCCGGGTGGCCCGCATGGCTGTTCCTGGCCTTCCTGCTGGTGGGCTTTGGGCGCGGGAGCGTTACCAATTTTGACAACCGCATGGTCAACCAGTTGTCGGGCGGTTCTCCTGCTGCATCCAACCTGCTGCACTCCTGCTTCGCCGTGGGCGCCATCCTGACGCCCCTGGTGTTCCTGACGCTACGAAACAGCTTCTCCTGGCAGATCGGCCTGGGCTACGTGATCCTCCTGGGCGTGGTGAGCCTTATCAACATGAGCCGCATGCAGCTCAAGAACGACCGACCCAGCCCCAAGGACAAGGCCAATTCGACCCTTGTGTTCCTCAAAAACCCCTCCTTTCTGATCCTCGCGGCGATGATGTTCTGCTACCTTTGCTCCGAGTATGCCATCAACGGCTGGCTGGTGACCTACATCCAGAACAAGGAGAATCTCCTTTCCTCGCTGGCAGCCTCGGGCTCCGATGCGGTGAGCTACTCCCAGTCGATGGCTTCCCTGCTGTGGGTGGTCATGCTGGTGGGCCGCCTCATCTGCGCAGCGCTGAGCGCAAAGGTCAGCCAGAAGATCATGATGATGGTCTCCTCCTTTGGCGTGGCGATTTTCTATTACCTGATGCTTTCCAGCACCACCATGGGCATGGCGACCTTCTCCGTAGCGGGTCTGGGATTGTGCATGGCGGGCATCTGCCCGATGATCTACTCCGACGCAGCGATCTTTACCAACGCCTACCCGATGGCCACGAGTTTGATTTTGTGCATCGGCTCCACGGGCGCCATCCTGATGCCCACCATCGTCGGCTCCCTGGCGGAGGTCTTCGGCTTTGGCGGCGGCATGAGCGCCATCCTCGTGACCGTGGTGCTGCTGGTGATGTTCTCGGTGCTGAATGTGGTGGTGAAGACTCGCCAGCCGGATCTTGCCCTATCACCTGCAAGGGAGGGCTGATGCATGCCTGCTGCATTCCGTACCCTTGCCGCCGTGGCGATTGTTCTCTCGCTGCTGTTTGCCAGGCTGCCCCTTGATGTCAGTCTGGCCGACACGCAGTGGGTTGATCAGGACGGTTACATTTACAGCTTCAATGCTGATGAGACCCAGTTCTCCTGCCGCTCCCTGGCTATCTGTTACACCCTCGGTGCTGACGGTTTCTACCACAACACGTGGATTTCGCAGGGCGGCATGTACTACGATGTCGGCGAACCCTACATCAGCTTTTCGCTCAGCGGCGATACACTGACCATGCAATACGCCTATGAGGATAGGGCTGCCGCTATCGTTGAATTTCACCGGCTGCAGGATACCCTCAGCCCTGAATAAGCCCCCACAAAAACAGGCAGACGGCTCGCTGTGAACCGTCTGCCTTTGCTTATGCAATTTGTTCGATGCGGGACTTCTCACACAGGGGAAGGTCAGGAATGACCTCCTCCAACGCAGCCTTCATGTCCGCATAGCTTGGGCCATAGAAATACAGCGCCGCACCCTGCGCATGCTGCCAGAAGCTGAGGAAGCGTCCCCTTTCCTCACCCAAATGCGCTTCAAGTTTCTCAATGGTAGCATTGATATCATTGTTCTGATAGACCTCACGAGGAAGATCCGTGCCATTGAGATGCAGCGCAAGGCCTTCCTGCTGGCCGATGGGACGCTCCTCATCGCCGATGACGAGCCTGCTGCCCTTCGGCACGAAAAAGACCTTGTCCAGCGCAGCAGTCACATCCTCCAGCTTGTCCGGAGAAATGAGGATGTCAAAGTCACAGGCTACCGGTACGCCCTCCGGGGAGAGCATTGTGCCCTCTCCACCCCCCAGGCGGCCCCAGCCCTTTTCCTTGAGAAAGCGTTCTGTCAGCTCCACATATGCGCTCCGGTCAATGGGCTGATAGCGGGCATTGAGCGCCACTGTCACCGCCAGCTCATTTCGGGCATTCTTCCTCAGAAGCTTATCAAGGATGCCCATAATTACTCCTCCACCTCGCCGACATTCTCGCATTCCAGCTTCACGCCGTCCTGACCGATGATGTTCACATTCTTCATGACAATCTTATTCACGTTGATGGCCACCAGACCCTTGCGCGTCACATTCGGAACGCCATTGGCCATGGCGGGCACCATGGGCTTGGCATCGGGGGCACAGGTGATGGTGACGTGCTCCATCTCCACCTGCTCGATAGGCTGCTCGGGGAGGCCCAGGAAATAACCCGCGCAGGTCACGTCCGTGGCCTGAACATTGCGGAAGGTGATGCGTCCGATACGGGGCGTACGCTCGTCCACAACCTGCTTTTCGCGGCTCTGGACATACTCCGTGCGACCGTCGGGATCGCAGAAATAGAGGCAGTTGACCACATAGGGCGTGCCGACATGCTCCATGAGGACATTGTCGAACACGATATCATCGATCACACCCTGCTCGCCGCGTCCGCGACGGGTCTTGATGCGAAGGCCGCGGTCGGTGTTGCGCATCACGCAATCATGCAGATACACCTTGTTCACGCCGCCGGCCATCTCGCTGCCGCAGGTCATGCCGCCATGACCGTTTTCCATCAGGCAGTGGCTGACCTCCATCTCTGAGGTGGGCGTTTTGTAGGTCGCACCCATATACAGCTTGCCGGACTTGATGGCGATGCAGTCATCCCCCAGGGAGAAATGCGCACCTGCCAGCAGAATGCCAGTGCAGCTCTCAGGGTCAAAGCCGTCGGTGTTGGGGCTGTTGGAGGGGGCGGTCACCTTGATGTTGAGGAATTTCAGGTTCTTAGAGAAATACGGCTGCAGATTCCATGCGGGACTGTTGCGGAAAGTAACGCCCTGCACGGTCACATTGTCGCAGCCATTGATGAAGAACATGCGGGGACGCCACGCGCCGCGGCGCACCTTGACATTCTGCCACCAGTCCGCCTTGTCGCCCTGACCATCCAGCACGCCCTCGCCGAAGATGACCACGTCCTCCACGTTGTTGCCGGAGATGAACGCAGCGAACATATCCAGCGGATTGCCTTCCCAGGAGCCGAGGTTCAGATCGCAGGTCTCGTCAGTAGAGCGGATCATACCCGGAAGAATGGGGAACTTCGTGCGGTCAGTCTCCAGCAGGAGGGTCGCGCCCTTCTGGAGTTCAATGCGCACATGGCTCTTGAGGAAGATGGGCAGCACATGATAGTCACCGGCAGGAATCAGCACGCGGCCATCCTTCGGGCAGCAGTTGATAGCGGCCTGAATGGCGGCGGTATCGTCATGCACACCGTCGCCCACGGCGCCGAATTTGCGCACATTGAGCGTAAAGGACTCCTTCTCCGTACAGAAGCAGAGGCGGCCCATTTCCCTGCTGCCGTCAAAGACCTTGAGGGTATATGCCGTATCGGGCCACAGGCCGTAGATGGAATGCACGACGGTATCCGCCGTGCCGATATCGCTGCCGTTAAGCACCAGCTGATAGGGCTTCTTCGTGTTGTAGAGGCCGCCGTCGGGCATCTCGATGGTCAGGCTCCGGGCGGATACGAAAAGCTTCTTGATTTCAAACATAAGATACTCCTCTTACTTTTGCAGCAGATACTCAGCATAGGCCATAATGAAGGGGCCGACGCCCTTGCTGTCGTCAGACTTGCGGGGCTCGGAAAGGTAATAGGCCACAGAACCGTCGCGCTGGGGATTCTTGGCTGGGCCAAGGCCAGCCACCCAGCAGATGTCGGTCAGGCGGACGACGCCGTCCTCCTCAGCCCTGAGCTTATGGCTCACCAGTCCTTCAAAGACGCGCCGGGCAATGGGCAGGTACTTCTCCGGATCGAGGATGCCAAGACGCACCGCCTTGAGCAGGCTGTAAGCGATCATCGCCGAGCCGCTGGTTTCGGTGTAATTGCCCTGCACTTCGCCGTGGTCGATGACCTGATAGAACAGCCCGTCCTCCGCCTGATAGCGCAGCACGCCCGCCATGGATTCGCGGAAGATGTCCACCAGCGCCCGGTAGTGCTCATAGAGCTGCTCGGTACAAAGGCCGATGGTATCGATCAACGCCATGAGGTACCAACCCGTGGAGCGCAGCCAGAAATTCGCAGAACAGCCGGTTGCCTGATCCGCCCAGAACTGCTCGCGGGCCTCGTCATAGGCATGGTAGTTCAGTCCCTTCTCCCCGTTCCAGAGATAGCGGCGCACATTTTTGAACTGGCTGACAATGTCCGCCACCTTCTCCATGCCGCCAAACTTCATCTCGTATTCCATGTAGAAGGGCTGCGCCATGTACAGCCCGTCCAGCCAGATCTGGTTGGGATAGAGCTGCTTGTGCCAGAAGCTCCCGCAGACGCAGCGTGGATGCTCCCGCAGACGCTGCATGTGGAACTCGATAGCCTTGCGGTAGCGTTCCTCACCCGTTTCCTCCAGGGCAAAGTAGAGCGCCTTGCCACTGTTGATGGAGTCTATGTTATACTGGCGCATCTCGTAATTGGGAATGCTGCCATCCTGGGCCACGTAGCGGGAGACATAGTCCAGCACAAACTGCCGCAGCTCCGCATCGCCCGTAGCCCTGTACAGATCAATGCAGCCCTTGAGGATACACCCGTCCTCGTAGTTCCAGTAGCTCTTGTAGGGCGTATATTTCCGCAGGTATTCCTTGAAATAGACCTTGATATCCATACTCGTCAATCTCCTGATGTAAGCGTTACCAGACTACTCCCATTATATAGGATTTGTCGTTCCCTGTCAATGTGCAAGCAGTGCACGAAGGACGCCAGCAGCGCCTGCCGTACGCAGACTATCCCCCAGACTTCTGCAGGAGGTTGCTTGGGACACAGACACTTTGGAAGATTTGCAAAGCTGGAAGATGGAGCCGCGTCTTCGGGCAACGCGAGACGACCGCAGGGAAGTCGAGCCAAAGCGGTGCTCACAAGGTCCACGTAGCTTTCGTCCCTTCAATCAACACGCGGGCACAACTCCAACCAAAGAAATACAAGAACGATCGCGAAAAGGGGTTCGCGGGGGCATCGTTCGGAGCAGTGTCCCTGGCAGGCTCGCACCTCCACTCCACCAGATAACACACAAAATCTAACAAAGAGCTTCCCTTTTGCTCGCATATGGCGTATAATTGTGTGGCGATCACAAAAGCAAGGATGGTACTCCCCTTGAAGCATATTGCAAAGGGCAACACGACCCTGATTCTCCATGGCAGCCTGCTGCGGGCCATGCTCTCCATCGCTGTGCCGGTGGTAATTAACAGCTTCCTGCAGACGCTGTACAACCTGACGGATACCTACTGGCTGGGGCAGCTTGGCACGGCGGAGCTGGCGGCGATCAACCTCGTGTCCCCGGTGCAGTCCATCGTGATCAGCTTCGGCAGCGGCGTGACCGTGGCCGGGGCAGTGATGATTGCCCAGTACATCGGCGCACAGAAGCCGCAGTCGGCCCTGCGTATCGCGAACCATATTTTCAGCGTTGCGATGATCTTCTCCCTGGTGTGCGCGGTGCTGCTGACACTGTTGACTCCCGGCATCGTTGCCTGGCTAGGCGCGCAGGACGCAACCTTCACCAACGCCGTGACCTATCTGCGGCTGGTTATTTTGGACATGCCATTCCTTTTCATGGTCAACATCTATCAGGCTATCCGCCAGGCCCAGGGCGATACGGTGCGCCCGATGCTCCTGAACCTGCTGGGCATCACGCTGAACCTGGTGCTGGATCCCCTGCTGATGGTAGTACTGCACTTTGGCGCCGCGGGCGCGGCGCTGGCCACGGTGATGGCGAAGGCCGTGCCTGCTCTGTGCGCCCTGTCGATCCTCCTGCGCCGCAGGGATGAGCCAGTCTACCTCGATCGCAGGTTGATGAAGCCGGATCGCGAGTCCCTGTCGAGCATCGTGCGCATCGGCCTGCCCACGGCACTGGGCGGCAGCGTCATGCAACTGGGCTTCCTGCTCATGAGCCGCAACGTCATGGCCTATGGCGAGCAAGCGGTGGCGGCCTATGGCATTGGCAATAAGGTCAACGGATTGATCAGCCTGCCCTCCAATGGCATCGGCAGCGCGGTGAGCACCATTGTGGGCCAGAACATGGGCGCCAAACAGACCGAGCGCGCCCGCCGGGGCTATCTGCTCAGCATGGCCTGCGCGGTGGTGTTCCTCTTTCTGGGCGGACGCATCCTGTCCCTGTCCAGCGTGGCGACGGCCATTGTGAGCATCTTCTCCACGGATGCGGCAGTTATCACCATGGCGGCGGATTTCCTGTCCACGATGGCCTTCTGGTGCTTCACCAACGGCATCCACGATGCAACCTGCGGCTTGTTCCAGGGCAGCGGTCACACGGAGGTGCCCATGGCGGTGAACGTCACCCGATTGTGGGTACTGCGCTTTGCGACGCTCTATGTGTGCGAGACGTTGCTGGGCCTGGGCGTACAAAGTATCTGGTATTCCGTCGTGGTATCCAACGGCATCAGCGCGGCTGCGCTGCTCGTCCTGTATTTTACAGGACTGTGGAAAAAATCCCGTGTAAAAGTTTGATACATAAAAAGGCGTGGAAAAATCCGCGCCTTTTTTCAACAAAGATCCAACCATTTCGTTTCAGCCGTGTCTGTATGGGTGAAAGCTTTCAAAACCACAGAAAGAGAACGAACGCATGAACAGGACCCAAGCCGAACGCCTCATCACCGCGCATGTGAAGCCGCTCTTTGGCTTTGCGCTCAAACGCTGCGCCCGCATCCAGGATGCGGAAGACGTCGCCCAGGAGATCGCTCTGCGGGCCTACCGCGCGCTCCTCACCCGGGAGGACGTAGCCGATCCCGTGCGCTACATCTGGACGGTTGCTCACCATGTGCTGGCCAATCACTACCGTGACCGGAGCCGCGCCTGCATCGGCCCGATCAATCCGGATGCTGCAGAAGCCGATCCCCTGGCGGTTTTGCTGGACATGGAAGCAACCCTGCGCTTGCAGCGGGAAATTGCTTTTTTGTCCCGGCAGCAGCGGGAGATCATCGTGGCGTACTACTTTCACGGGCAAAAGCAAGCAGACATTGCCGAGGCGATGCAGCTGCCCCTGGGAACGGTGAAGTGGCACCTGTTCGAGGCGAAAAAGGAGCTGAAACGAAACATGGAAAAGACGCGTGAATTGCAGCATTTGGCCTTTGATCCCATCCGCTTCACAGGCTTTGGCACGGAGGGCTCCATCGGCAGCGAGGGCAGCCCCTGGCGGATGTTCCGCAGCACGCTCCATCAGAATATCGCCTACGCCGCCTGGCGCAGGAGCTGCACCATCCCGGAGATTGCCCAGGCCACAGGCGTATCCCCGGTCTATGTGGAGGACGCAGTGACGCAGATGACTGAACAGGGCTACCTGACGGAGCAAGACGGCAAGTACCGCTGCGCCATCCTGCTGACAGAGAACAACGCCCGCCTGACCTCCCTCCGCGACCATATGTATGTGGAAGCCGCCAAGCTGATCGCCCCGGCATTACATAACG
>JAFUOR010000123.1 GCA_017481825.1 Clostridia bacterium | reverse complement strand
CGGCGCCTTCTCCGGCAAGGACCCCACGAAGGTTGACCGCTCCGCTGCCTACGCAGCCCGCCATGTAGCCAAGAACATCGTCGCTGCCGGTCTGGCCCGTCAGTGCGAGATTCAACTGGCCTATGCCATTGGCGTGGCCCAGCCTGTCTCCCTGTGCGTGGACACCAAGGGCACCGGCGTCGTGGCTGACGATGTGCTCTCCGCTGCGGTCAGGAAGGTTTTCGACCTGCGCCCCAACGCCATCATCGAGCGCCTGCAGCTGCGCCGTCCCATCTACCGCGCCAACTGCAACTACGGCCATTTCGGCAAGGCCAATATGCCCTGGGAGCAGTGCGATTTCGTCGATGCCCTCAAGGCTGAACTGAACAAGTAATTCCCAGGGGCTGCATCGCGATGGTGCGGCTCCTTTTTAATGGAAAGCATTCGCTATTTTCGTCAAATTTCGCTCCATGTCTTGACAGAAAACGGTTTCTGTATTATTCTTGTATACAAAGTGCATACAATATGCACTGTCGGCCATCCCCGGGAACAAACCCCGGTGCTGGCTACGCTCGGCGATTGCAGGCAATCGCTCTCGCTAGTCGGCTTTCAGCCGACCTCAATTTACTAAAGGAGCATCCCCGATGAATACCATCCAGTTCCAGCCCATGATGGAAAGCCGTCCCATCCGCGAGATCGCCTACGAGGTGCTCAAGCATGCCATCATCACCGGTGAAATCCCCGCCGGTGAGCGTATCGTCGAGACCGATTACGCCGACCGCCTGCACATCAGCCGCACGCCCCTGCGCGAGGCGCTGCGCAAGCTGGAGCGCGATGGTCTGGTGGAGTATGTGCTGCGCCGCGGCGTGGTGGTGCGCGCCTTTACCATCGCGGACGTGGAGGAGATCTATACCATCCGCAACGCCCTGGAAATGCTGACGCTGCCTGCCATCATCCGCAACGTGACGAATGAGGATATCGCCGCGCTGCGCGAGGAGCTGCACGAGATGGACGCGCTGATCGCCGCGAAGGATTTCGACACGCTCTCCCCCGTGACCCGCGCCTTCCACCGCCACATCACCAGCCTGTGCGGGCAGAATCGCATCCTGCGCGTGATCGAGGGGCAGGACGAGTTCATCACCCGCTTCTCCGCCATGGCCATCCGCCAGGAGGATCGCCTCCTCGCCGCCCATGAGGAGCACTACAAGCTGGTTGATCTGATGGAAAAGCGCGACCTGGCAGGCTTCCAGCAGCTGATGAACAGCCACATCGAGCGCAGCAAGGAAAAGTGTCTTGAGGCTCTGGCCATTCAGCGCCAGTCCCAGAATTTCTGATGAGCAGGACAAACGCCGTGAAGCATAATTTTCACACCCATACAGCCCGCTGCCTGCATGCCGTTGGCACGGACGAAAGCTACGTCAAGGCCGCCATCGAGGGCGGCTTTGACGTACTTGGTTTTGCCGACCATGCCCCCTGGGCCTTTGACAGCAGCTACATCAGCCACTGCCGCATGACGTCCGCCCAATGGCCGGATTACAGGCGCTCCGTCCTTACGCTGAAGGAGAAGTACGCCGGGCAGATCGATATCCGCCTTGGGCTGGAGTGCGAGTACTTCCCCCGCTACCGCGATCAGCTGCACAGGTGGCGGGATGACGGCTGCCAATACCTTATCCTCGCCAGCCACTTCCTCTTTACCGAGGAGGAATTCCCCTACACCGGTCACAGCTGCAAGCAGGACGACGAGGTGCGCCGCTATGCCGAGCAGACGGTGGAGGGCATCGCCACGGGGCTGTACTGCTACGTTGCCCACCCTGATCTGTACATGATGTCACGGCGCGAGCTCTCCCCTGTCTGCATGGAGGCCGCCGACATGATCTGCCAGGCCGCCAAGGAAGCGGGCATGCCCATCGAGTACAACCTGCTGGGCCTGATGGACGAGCTGTCCGGACGCGGGCGCGGCTATCCGTCCCGTCCCTTCTGGGAGCATGTGCGCAAGTGGGACAATGACGTCATTCTCGGCGTGGATGCTCACGACCCCGCCGCCCTGACCAACACGCGCCTGTGGGATGAGGGTGTGTCACGCCTAAAGGCGCTGGGGTATCGCATTGTTGATTCGTTTTAAGGAGGAAATCCGTTATGGAGCATACATGGGATCTGTCTTTTCTGTACACAGGCTTTGAGGACGAGGCCTTTGCCGCCGACCTGGCAAAGTGGCCGGAGATGATCAAGGCGCAGCAGGCGCTGCTTGACAGCGATCTGGATGACAAGGCCAAGCTGGAGCAGCTCTTTGACAATGACGAGGCCATCTCCCAGCTGGCCGACCGGCTCTACGGCTATGTCAGCCTGACCCTTTCCACCGATGCAAACAACGCCGCCGCCATGCAGTATGACGACAAGCTGTCCGTCATCGCCAACGACGACCGTCTGGTGGGCAGCGCCATCACCCGCTATGTGGGCAGTATCGATAACCTGGAGGAGATCATCGCTGCATCCGTCAAGCTCCAGCCCATCGCCTTCGCACTGCGGGAGATGAAGGAGAGCGCCCGGCACACCATCCCTGCCGAAATTGAGCCGTGGATGCTGCAGATGCGCCTTTCCGGCGGCAGCGCCTTCTCCCAGCTGCGCGACAAGCTGGACTCCACCCACACGGTTGACTACCGCGGTCAGACCCTGCCCCTGCCCGCCGTGCGCGGCATGGCCTATGACGGCGACGCCTCCGTGCGCAAGGATGCCTACGAGGCCGAGATCGCTTCCTACAAGAAGATCGAGCTGCCCATGTCCTACTGCCTGAACGCCATCAAGATGGAGGCCCGCACCATGGCCAAGGCGCGCGGCTACGAGTCCGTGCTGGACATGACGCTGGATCAGAACCGCATGGACCGCCAGACCCTGGACGCCATGATCACCGCTATCCAGGAGTACCTGCCCCACTTCCGCCGCTACCTGCGGGCCAAGGCAAAGTACCTCGGCCATACGGACGGGCTGCCCTTCTACGACCTGTTCGCCCCCGTGGGCAAGGCCAGCAAGGCTTACACCATTGAGGAAGCCCGCGCGGTGCTGCTGCGTGAGATGGGCAAGTTCACCCCCGCGATGGCGGAGTTCATCGACAACGCCTTTGAGCAGCGCTGGATTGACGTCTACCCCCGCGAGGGCAAGGGCGGCGGCGCCTTCTGTGCCGGTGCGCATGCGTATGACCGCAGCCTGATCCTGACCAATTATCAGGGCTCCTTCTCCGATATTTCGACCCTCGCCCATGAGCTGGGCCACGCCTGGCACAACCGCTGCCTTGCCGGCCTGCCCACGCAGATGATCAACACGCCCATGCCCCTGGCGGAGACTGCCTCCATCTTCAACGAGACCATGCTGGCCCATCAGGTGCTCCAGAATGCCACCGAGGACGAGCAGTTCACGCTGCTGGAATCCAGCCTGATGGAATCCACCCAGACCTGCGTGGACATCCTCAGCCGCTACCTGTTCGAGACCGAGGTGATCGACACCCGCGCCGATCATGCCATGAGCGTCGATGAGCTGAAGGACTGCATGCTCCGCGCCCAGGAGGCCACCTATGGCGACGGCCTGGACAAGAGCGTCCGCCATCCCTACATGTGGGCCTGCAAGAGCCACTACTACTCCTCCGGCCTGAATTTCTACAACTTCCCCTATGCCTTTGGCGAGCTGTTCGGCAAGGGCGTCTTCGCCCAGTACCTCAAGGAGGGCGAGGCCTTCGTGCCCAGGTACAACCAGCTGCTGCGCTCCTGCGGCTCGGACACCATCGCCAATGTCGCTGCCAGCGTGGGCATCGATGTGCGCTCCGCCGATTTCTGGCGCGCCAGCCTTGAAGTCGTCAAGGCCGAGATCGATACCTTCTGCGCCCTGTGCGAGAAGCAGTAAATGCATAACAATAGCCGCCGCGTTCCTTTTGAGGGAGCGCGGCGGCGGTGTTATAAAACGCAAAAAAGCAAGATCTATCTGCAAGTGGGCGCACATGTTACGTCCGCATTCTCCCTCAGTCAGCCGCCGTCACAACCTGCCGCGGAAGCCCGCGCGCCAGTCACCGACTACACCCTGCGGCACCGATGATGCACAACAAAACAGGATTTGCGTTACAGCAGCTTTTCCAACGCTTCCCCCAACTTCGCTTTCATTTCTTCCAATTCGGCTTCACTTGGGCAATTGTCGGAACTGTACATCTTCTCCATCGGATACCACCAGACAGGGCCTTTGCCATTGTTGCCATAGTTCTCCAGATCACCGCTTACCCTTGGAAACAGGTGCCAGTGAAGATGAGTGTCTCCATTGCCCAACAACTCATAATTCATCTTTTCAGCACCAAAGGCATTGGCCGCAGCCTCTGCTACGACGGACATTTCCTCTAAGAACTTCATTTTCGTCGCATGATCCAACTGAAACAATTCCAGCTTATGCTCTTTGCAGAGGAACAGCGAGTAGCCCTTGAAATGCTGATAATCACCAATCACAACATAACCCGTTTTCAGCTCCTTGACAAAATACGGGTTAGTCCCATCCTTAATCATGCTGATTCTATGACAAACAAAACACATGCTTGACCCCTCCCATCGCAGGCAATTGAAAATAGCAAGCCACGTGATCTGTCATGGCTTGCTGCTGTTATACGGCCGGAGCGCACAGCCACTTTCCGCCGCCGTCAGGGCATCGGATGATCCGGGATTCCGTCGCCGTCGTGGTCGCAGGGATCGGGATGGTCCATCAGCATCTCGCTCGCACGGATGTTGTGCTTCTTGCGGGCCTCGTCCACCAGGCGGACGATCTCCTCCTTCACCTCGATAGGGTTCTTGATGCTCTTGAGCACCGTTTCGCCATTGGAGGCGTCGGTAGAATAAACCGTCACCGTGCCAAGGCCGAAGAGCTTCTGCCCGAGGCTGCGGGTCACGCGCACATCGCGCACGCGGTAGAGGTTCTCCTCATCCAGCGTGGAGTTGAGGAAGCCCTTCTCCACAAACAGGCGATCCTCCGTCAGCATATACTTGGTAAAGGACAGCGGCAGGCCGAGGAAGGTGCGCTTGCGGTCCTGCCAGACGTAGGTGATCTTCTTCATTGGGGGTACTCCTTTCTCCAAATCGCACAATAGCGAAAAAGGACTGCTCCCCTTATGCGAACAGCCCTCATTCGAATCATCTGTCGATTAGCCCACCAGCAGGAACAGCAGGCAGCACACCACAAACACGCCAGCGGCGATCTTGGTGCCCAGCGCCAGCTTGGCATCCATGGTCTTGCCCTTATTCTTGCCGAAATAGGTCTCCATCTCGCCCGCAACAGCGCCCAGACCCTTCGCATTGCTGCTCTGCAGCAGCACGGTCACGATCATGAACAGAGCAGCGATGATGATCACTATACCCAGAAAAATGCTCATGGTAAAAAACCTCCTTGGAAAGTCAGCTCTGTTATTTTACCACACTATTTCTCATAACGCAAGCGGAAAATATGCAAAAAAGGGCGTTGTATGGCATAAAATCCACACAACGCCGGTGACTTGCAAAACTCATTGGCAAAAATGCCGCAGCTTTTTGTAAGGTCTGTCAGGTCTTAGGGCTGCTTGCCGATGTAGGCCAGGATGCCGCCGTCAACGTAGAGGATGTGGCCGTTGACGAAGTTGGACGCATCGGAGGCCAGGAACACAGCGGGGCCGCCCAGATCGTCCGCCTCGCCCCAGCGCTCAGCGGGGGTCTTGGCAATGATGAACTGATCGAAGGGATGACGGCTGCCGTCGGGCTGGATCTCACGCAGGGGCGCGGTCTGGGGGGTGGCGATGTAGCCCGGGCCGATGCCGTTGCACTGGATGTTCAGGTGGCCGTACTCGGAGCAGATGTTCGTGGTCAGCATCTTCAGGACGCCCTTGGCCGCAGCGTAGGCAGACACGGTCTCGCGGCCCAGCTCGGACATCATGGAGCAGATGTTGATGATCTTGCCGTGGCCCTTTTCGATCACGGCGGGGATGACGGCCTTGGAGCAGATGAAGGGAGCGTTGAGGTCAACATCGATGACCTTGCGG
>JAFUOR010000122.1 GCA_017481825.1 Clostridia bacterium | reverse complement strand
GCGGACATGCCGCAGCCGGTATCCTGCACCTCGACGATGGCATGGCTGGCCGTGGCGGTCAGACAAAGACGCACCGCTGCACCGCTGGGGGTAAACTTGAAGGCGTTGGACAGGAGGTTGTTCCACACCAGCGAGAGCAGCTCCCGGTCGGCACTGACCAGCACATCCTCGGCGATGTCGGTTTCAATTTCGATCTGCTCCCGCTCCCAAACGCTTTCGTACTGGAGCAGCGCTTCGCACAGCTGCTCACCCAGATCGTACTTTTCCGCATGGGGGAAAATCTGCTGGTTTTCCAGCTTGTTCAGCTTGAGGATGTTGGTCACCATGTCCGCCAGGCGGCGGGAGCTGTCAGTGACGCCCCGGGCGTATTCGATGCGCTTTTCATCCGGCAGCTCCGGGGCCTGCAGGAGGGTGCCGTAGTTCTGCATGACTGCCAGGGGCGTTTTCATCTCATGGGACACGTTGGAGATGAAGTCCGTACGCAGGGTCTCCACGCTGGAAAGCTCTGCCGCCATCTGGTTGAAGCAATCGATGATCTCGAAGAAGTGCTCATCGTTGGTCAAGCGGCTGGGACGTTCCACCCGGGCTGTAAAATCTCCCGCAACGATGCGCTTTGCTGCCTCGGCGATACGGCGGGCAGTGCGCTCCACCGTCAACTTGCGGCGCAGCTCGTCAATGAGCGTGAACAGCAGGCTCAGTCCCACCACGTTGATAAAGGTCAGTTTGGCGGCTGTGTTCAGGTTCTCCCCTGTCAGCACAACGCCCATCGAATCCATCAGCGTGCGGGTGAAGAGCATGATGCAGCACGTTACCAGAAATGCCACCATCAGGAAGA
This sequence comes from Clostridia bacterium, assembly GCA_017481825.1. Classification (GTDB taxonomy): domain Bacteria; phylum Bacillota; class Clostridia; order Christensenellales; family Aristaeellaceae; genus UBA11524. The sequence continues at coordinate 13,185 of JAFUOR010000122.1, read as the reverse complement.
AGACCAGATAGTGGCTCACTCCCCGGAGAAAACGCTTCACTTCACCACCGCCTTGTAGCCCAGTCCATGTACGGTCCTGATCTCGAAATCGTCGCAGTCCGCCAGCTTGCTGCGCAGCTTGGTCATGTACACATCCACGGCGCGGGGCGCGGTGTCGGAATCCGCATCCCAAAATTCGTCCATCAGCTGCTGGCGGGTGAAGGTCTTTTTCGGGTAGGCCAGCAGCTTATACAGGATGTTGAACTCCCGCTTGGTCAGGCTGATCTCCTCGCCATTGAGCGTGGCGGAGAATTCGTCCGCATCCATGATGAAGGAGCCCACCTCCAGCTTGCGGCTGGAAGCGATCTTCGCCCGGCGCAGCAGCGCGCCGATACGCAGAAACAGTTCGTCCAGATCGATGGGCTTGACCATGTAGTCGTCCACGCCGATGCGGAAGCCCCGCTGCTTGGAGGCAATATCGTCCTTGGCGGTCATGAACAGGATGGGAATGTTCTCGTTGAGCGCCCTGACGTTTTTGGCAAACTCAAACCCGTCGATCCCCGGCATCATGATATCCGACACAACCAGATCAAACATAGTCTCATACATGGCGTCATAGGCGTCGGTGGCATTGAGGCAGCCGGTGGCCTCATAGCCAGAATGGTTCAGGAACGCACACACCGTGCGGTTGAGGTCCTTATCGTCCTCCACGACCAGAATCTTAAACATGGCAGATGCTCCTAATTTTCAGATTACCTTTTTATTATAGCACATGATTGTTGCTGTTTTGTTTACGATGCGCAAAAAAAGCAGGCTCCGGCGACATTCCGGAACCTGTTTTTGATGGGTTTACTTGCCCTGCACAGCGTTGGTGCGGGCCTCGGCCTCAGCCTTGCGCTTGTTGGCCTCCTCAATCTGCTTGTCGCGCTCGGCCTGCATGAGGGCCTTGCGGGTCTCGGGCTTGCCCATGGCCTTGGCTTCCTCCCACTGGGCCTTGCTCTCAGCCTTGACAGCGGCGAAATTCGCCTTGTCCACCTCGTGCTGGGCCTTGGCGCTTTCCTTCATATCATTAAATGCCTTCTTGAAAAAATCAGTCATGGTGATATCCTCCTTCAAATTCTGTTGATGCTGTGTCCTGCTGACGGAAACAAGCATAACCCGCCGATGTTTTTTCTCTTTTTGAATTTTGTTTTTGTTTTGTTAATTCGTTCGGCTTTTACAGCATCGGCGCAAACATCTTTACCAGCGTGCAGATCAGCCGCTGGAACAGGCCCTTCCTGAGCATGCTTTCGTCCACGTGGATGGACTTGGCCAATGTGTCCGCGAAGTCCTGCCGGATGGACGGGATACACTCGGTGCGGTACATCCACACGCCGTTTTCAAAGTGGTGCACGAGGCTGCGGTAGTCCAGATTGATCGTACCGACCATGGCGATCTCATCATCCGCCAGATAGCATTTGGCATGGATGAAACCGGGCTCGTATTCATACACCTGCACCCCGGCGGACATCAGGCGGGCATAGTAGCTGCGCGTCATTTCAAGGATCAGTTTCTTGTCTGGAATGTGCGGCACGATAATGCGCACATCCACGCCGCGCAGCGCGGCATTCTCGATGGACTTGCACAGTTCGCTGTCGATGATCAGATAGGGCGTCATCATATACACATACCGCTGCGCCTGACCCAGCATGTTCTGGATGACGCTCTTGCCCACCTGATGCTGATAGATGGGCGCGGGGCCGTCGCCAAAGGGAATCAGCCAGCCCTCGCCGCCTGCGCTGTATGGTGGGAAATAGTCCTGCCTGACCTCCGGCTCCCTGCGCACATTCAGGCCGTAGTCCAGCAGGAACAGCCGCGTCAGCTCCCTGACCGCATCGCCCTCCAGCCGCAGCCCGACGTCCTTCCAATGCCCGTGCTTGACGATTTCGTTGATATATTCATCTGCGATGTTCACGCCGCCGGTGTAGCCAATCTTGCCATCGATGACCATGATCTTGCGGTGGCTGCGGTTGTTGAACTCGCTGTCCGCATTGCCGCGCAGCAGGGCGAAGGGCGTGGCGTCGATGCCACAGGAGCGCAGGATGCGCCAGTAATTCCCCGGCAGGGTGTTCATGCAGCCGATATCATCGTAGACGACCTTTACCTCCACGCCCTGCGCAGCCTTCTCCTTGAGCACAGCCAGGATGCTGTTCCAGAACAGGCCCTCCTCAATGATGAAGTATTCCAGGAAGATGAACTTCTCCGCCCTGCGAAGATCGTCCATCATCTGCCTGAACATATCCTCGCCCAGCGGGAAGTAGGTCTGTTTCGTACCCTGGAACAGATGCGCCTCCGATATGCCGCAGAGCATCCTGGCCTGATTGCGGGCGGTAACGCTCTGCGCCTCCAGACGGGTGAAGGCTGCTGCGTCATCCCTGACGTAGGCGTGGCTCTTCAGGTTCTCCATGCGGCGGATGTACTTCTTTTTCAGCGTCCGGGAATGGAACATGATGTATAGCATCATGCCCGCCACGGGGATCACCAGCACCACCAGCAGCCACGGCACCTTGTAATCCGGGTTTTCATTGGAGGATGCGATCTGGATGACGCAGGCGATCTCCGTTGCCCACATCAGCAGGTAGAAATAGGGCACATAGATGCTCAGCAGCACCACGATGGCCATGACGGCCAGCGTCGCCAGCAGCGCCAGCAGAATAGCGATGATGAACCTGACGGGAATGTAGGTGATGTCCTTTTCAACAGGCTTTTCGTTGACATAGTACCGGAGCTTTTTCTTCATACTCCCACTCCTCTGTGCGACTTTGCGTGACAGGCGAAAAGCGAGGCTGCAACGCTGCCGCCCCGCTGGTGAATTCCCTTATTCTTGCTTTTCGCCATTCATGCGCTTCTTGGCGTCCTCGACGCTCTCGCCTTCGCGGGTGAGGAACTTTTCCACAATCGTGTCGGTCATCCTCGTGAAGCCCTCGACCACGCCGGTTTCGATCTTCTTGTAGCCGCCGACTACGCCATCCTCGATTTTCTTATAGCCGCCCACCACAGCGTCCTCGATCTTGTGGTATGCATCGTTCAGGCCCGCCTCCACCGCGTGAAGGTCAACCTCCGGCATATCCGTCACATCATGCTCCAGGGCCTTCTGCTTGTATTCTGCTTCCTTCGTCTTATTCTGCTCGCACATGGTTCAAATCTCCTTCTGCGTTTTTTGTCAATATGCTGTGCCATCTGACCAACAACAGGGATTGTAGCGGATGGCTGTTTGCGATTTGTCTGCATTTTGTTTGCGAATTGTTAATCCTGCCGTCCGCACATTTGGACACCCTGCGCCATTTTTAGCCGAAAAACTGTAAAACCTTGCGCTCTCCCCTTGCAGTGCGCTTTTCTCAATGCTATAATAGGATGGAGTATGTTCGGACTGTTTCGACAGTCTTTTATGGAGGGAATCCTGATGATGAAGCGTGTATTGGCCTTCATGATGCTGCTGTGCCTGCTGGCAACGATGCCCATTGTATCCTTCGCCGAGGATGTGGACGATGAGGAGCAGCCCGTCACCCTGCAGCCCGACGAGGCCTATGAGACCGACGAGACCGATCCCATGGTGGTGCGTTGGAGCGATAACGAACTTCCCACGCCCCTGGGCCCTCAGTATCCCGACCTGACCCTGAAGGACTTCAACAAGAAATCCGAGGCCCTGTATACCTGCAAGATGAAGGCCAACACCTCCGGCTACACCGAACGCAGCATCGAGGCAAGCCGCGTCTTCCGCGTGGGCGGCGATTCGGTCACCGCGGAGGTGCTCTACGTCGATCCCCTGTGGATCATTGCCCGCTGGAAGGGCGAACTGGCCTATGTCAAGCGTCACCGCATCTTTGACGTGGTGCCTGTCAATGCCGAAACCACGCCTCCCTACGGCGTGCAGAAGCACCAGTATGTGGCCACCACCTGCGCCGAGACCGAGGTGCGCGTCTCCATGAGCCACGAGGACAAGTACTGGGTCAAGCTGACTCCCGGCACCACGCTGACCATCTGGAAGATCATCGACGGCTGGGCCGTGGTAAATTACTGGCGCGGCTACGGTTACATCGATATCAACGATCTGACGGGCCTGACGCCCGTATCCCCCACTGATGAGGCCCTCTATCCCGATACGCCCATCGCAGCCTACACCTCCTACTATAAGATGGAGAATACCGAGAAGAATGCCAACCGCCTGGTGAATATCGACGTGGGCATCCAGCGCATGTCCGTGACGCTCCAGCCGGGCGAAATCTACGACTGCAACAAGCAGATGGGTCCCTACAAGCCCGATATCGGCTACCTCATCGCCGGCACGCTGTCCGACGGCGCCTCCACCTCCGGCTATGGCGGCGGCACGTGCCAGGTGTCCTCCACCATCTACAACGCGCTGCTGCAGCTGCCCGGCGTGACCATTTTGCAGCGCCGCGCCCATGGCGAGAACGCAGCCCCCTACCTGCCCCACGGCGTGGACGCCGCTGTCGGCAGCGATGCGCTGAACCTGCGCTTCCGCAACGACTATGACTTCCCCATCCGTCTGGAGGGCCATACCAATTATGACGGCGCGCTGTGCTGGCTGATCTACCGCGCCGATATTGAGTAATGGTACTGTATAACGACTTGACCCAGTGCAGATTTCTGTGCCGGGTCAATCGCTTTATAGCGAAGTGTGAGATTGGCGGAAGGGAAACCACCGTGCATGTCAAAAACACAGGCCGTCTGGGGGAATTACTCCTTCCCGGCGCAGCGGCTTACGTTGAGCACAGCGCAGCGCCCGGGCGCAAGACCGCTTATGATCTGGTCGCAGTAGAAAACAGGGGCTACGTGGTGAACATCGATTCCCAGGCCCCCAACCGCATCGTACGCGAATGGATTGAAAACGGCGGCTGGGCAGAAGGAATTTGCAATCTCAAGGGCGAACAGAGTGTAGGTGATTCCCGCTTTGATTTTGCTTATGAGCGAAACGGTCGTCGCGGTCTGATCGAGGTCAAGGGCGTGACGCTCTTTGACGACGAGGGTATGGCCTACTTCCCCGACGCCCCCACCGAGCGGGGCGTGAAGCACATCCGAGGGCTGATTCAGACCGCCCGTGCGGGGATGGACAGCGGTATCTGCTTCGTTTTACAAAGGGAGGGCGTCATCGGCCTGCGGCCCAACGATGGGACGCACCCGGCCTTTGGACAGGCCCTTCGTGACGCCGTGGCCGCAGGCGTGCGCGTCACCGCCGCCATGTGCCATGTAACCCCGGACAGCTGCACGATCACCCACACCGTTCCCGTATATCCTGGACTTGACAAGGAGTGTCGCCCATGAAGCGCCTGTTCCCCCTTTTGCTGGCATTGCTGCTTTGCCTTACGGCTCTCCCCGCGCAGGCAGAGGAGATCATTGAGCCCGCCTGGCCCGTGCCGGATTATGTCACCTGGCTGCTGGAGATCGCCTCCGCCGAGGTGGGCTATAAGGAAGGCGCCCATGGCTACACAAAATTCGGCGAGTGGGTCGGCGACCCTTACGCCCAGTGGTGCGCCGAGTACCTGTGCTGGAGCGTCGATCAGGTTGACCAGCAGCACGGCACGGCGCTCCTGCGCAATGTATACCCCCTCTATTCCGGGCAGAACACGGGCAAGAACTGGTTCATCAAGCAGGGCCGCTACATCACCCGCAACGGCAACCTTGAGGACTGGGGCTACCAGTGGATGCAGGGCGAGGATGAGTTCATCACCACCGGCACCTACATCCCCCAGCCGGGCGACTGGGTGTTCTTCACCTGGACCAGCGACACCAACACCGACCATGTTGCCATGGTAGAATACTGCACCCGCGATCAGAACGGCAATGTGACCGTCCATGTGCTGGAGGGCAACAACCCCAACCAGGTGCAGCGCAACACCTACGATCTGACCTACACCCGCATCCTGGGCTACGGCACGGTGCATGACGTGGCGGACTGGACAATGCGCTCCGGCAACAGCGGCGAGAAGGTTCGCCAGCTGCAGGAGAAGCTGATCTATCTGGGCCATCTCCCCGAGGGCAGCGCAGACGGCGTATACGGCGCCGCCACGGCAGAGGCCATCCGCCTGTATCAGGTCAGCAAGGGCCTGCGCGATCTCGGCATCGCCAACATTGACACCCAAAGGGCCCTCAACGCTGATTATGCGCTCAAAAAATACAACGACCCCGCCAGCTGGGTCATCCCTGACAGCGACGAAGACGAGTGGCTGGATTGATCGGCAGGAAGCCAATCAATCCAGAATGAAGTGCGCCTGACGGCTGCTATGAAGTGTACCTGACGGAACACGAAATCGCTTCGCTCATGATATAGCGTCACACAATCTCTCTGTTCGGCGCCGGCCGAACAACTTCATTCCTTCCTGGTGAGGCGCAGCTCGCCTCTTCATTATTCGGCTCCGCCGAACTGCTTCATCGAACCGACGAAGGAGGTTCCCCCTCATGGACCCGATTTATGTTTGCGGTCACCGGAATCCTGACACGGATTCGGTGGTCTCTGCGATGGCCTATGCGGCGCTGCACAATGCGCTGGGCAATAATGAGTATGTGGCGGCTATTCTGGGGCATCCCAATGACGAGAGCCGCTTCCTGCTGGAGCGTTTTGGGTTTGAGGCGCCGATTCTGCTCAATACTGTGCGCACCCAGGTGCGTGATATCGATTATGACCGCCCGCCGAATCTTGGCGCAAGCGTACCGATCAGCCATGCATGGGAGATCCTGCATGCTGATGAGAACCTCTCCGCGGTGCCTGTGACCCATGAGGACGGCCGCCTCTACGGCATGATCACCGCCGGCGGCATTGCTGAGAGCGACATGGAATCCATCCACCGCCCGGTGGTGGAATCGGTGCCGGTCTTTAACCTGCTCAGCGCGCTGGAGGGGCATATCATCAACAGCGAGGATGACGCCTTCGATACCATCTCGGGCGAGGTGGTCATCGCGCTTCCCGGCGCCGGCGCCTGTCTGCGCGGCGTGAAGGAAGGCAGCATCGTCATCTGCGGACAGCAGGAGGATGTGGTGGAGGAGGCGCTCTGTCTGGGGGCAAGCTGCATCATCATCTGTCAGGGCAGCCTGAGCGAAAAATATCTGGGGCTGTCGAGCAGGACCTGCATCATCTCCACCCCCTGTGACGCCTACCGTGCCGCCCGCATGATCTATCAGTCCATCCCCGTGTCCCGCATTTGTCAGACCCAGGGGCTGGTGTACTTCCACCTGAACGATTTCATCGACGATGTGCGCGACGCCGTGCTGCAAAGCCGCTACCGCTCCTACCCCATCCTGGATCACCGGGAGCGCGTGGTGGGCACGCTGAGCCGCTATCACCTGCTGCGTCCGCGCCGCAAGCGCGTGGTGCTGGTGGATCACAATGAAAAGAGTCAGGCAGTAAGCGGCCTTGATCAGGCGGAGATCGTGGCGATCATCGATCATCACCGCCTGGCGGACGTGCAGACCGGCGCGCCCGTATTCATGCGCAACGAGCCCGTGGGCTCTACGACGACCATCGTGGCCACCATGTTCCAGGAGCGCGGGCTGCAGCCCAGCGAGAAGATGGCGGGGCTCATGGCCGCTGCCATCCTGTCGGACACCGTTCTGTTCAAGTCCCCCACCTGCACGCCCCGTGACCGCCGCATGGCCGAGCGTCTGGCACGCATCGCGGGCATTGATCTGGAAACGCTGGGCCGCGAAATGTTCAGCGCCGGCAGCAACACAGACAAGCCCGTGGGCGAGTTGCTCAACACCGATTTCAAAGAATTCCACATCGCCGGGCACGATCTGGGTATCTGCCAGATCACCTGCCTGGATATCGATAAGATGCTGACCAGGCTTCCGGAAATCCTCCCCGCCATGGAGGAGATGAAAGCCCTGCGCGGCTACGACATGCTGCTCATGATGCTCACAGACGTTCTGCGCTGTGGTACAGAGCTGGTGTTCCTGGGCGAAGAGGAGGCCGTGAAGCAGGCCTACAACACCGGGGACATCATCGATCATCACGTATTTTTGCCGGGCGTAGTCAGCCGGAAGAAGCAGATCGTCCCGGCGCTGGCGGCACTATGGGGCTGATCCGCCGCGCGGCGGCCATCGCTGCGGCGCTGCTGCTGGCGGTATCGTCCGCCTGGGCGGAGGAAGGCACGCCCGCTGTGCGCTTCACCCTGTCCGCCGATCTGGACGCCGTGCAGTATCCCGAGGCCATCCGCCCCTATCTGGAGGGCCTGCAGTCGCTGCTGGATGCAGCCTCCTTTGAAGGCACGCTTGCCGCTGCGGATGGCTCCTTTGCCCTGGACGCTGCCATGCTGCTGGGCGACACCCGCACGCAGGGCCGCATCTATGGCACGCAAAGCCATACGGGGATCGCTTCTCCCCTTTTGGGCGACACCACTTTGTCGGTCAATCACCTTTCCCTGCTGGAATTTGCCGTGAAGGGGTACAACCATCTTGGGCTTCCGCTGCCGGGCGTCGCCCTGCTGGTGCCCTATGCGCATACCAGCGCCCTGGCGGGCATCGTTCAGGCCGCTGCGCCTTGGCTGACGGGGACGCAGGAGGTATCCCACGCGGAGCTCCATGCCCTGGCGGAGAGCATCGCTGCCCTGGCAGAGGAAGACCGCGCGCTGTACTACTGGCTGGAGGCCGTCGGGCTGGCAACAGAGTCCGGCGCCGCGCTGCATGAGCTTGTCCGGCAGCTGCCTGCCTATGTGGACGCTGCGTTCCCCAACGGGCTCTCAGTCGTTCAGGATGACGCCTCCCTTCGCTGGCAAAACGGCGAACACACCGTGCTGCTCTACCAGCTTGACGGAGTGACCACCACGCTGGAGATTGCCTTGACGGATCTGCTGGAACTCAGCGCCACGCTGCGCCAGGACGCTTCCTTTGCCACGGGCAGCCTGATGATGAACTCCCCCATCCTGAATGCAGTCGTCTCCTTCTCCCTGCCCACGGCGCTGCCGGTCACCTTCCCCTTTTCGCTCCACATGGAGGCGGAGTGTCCGGTTACTGGCCAGCCGGTGCAGCTCCTTCTGGAGGGCGAGGGACGCGGCAGCACGTTGGTCATCCGCCAGATGAAGCCCGATCTTTCCCGCACGATGCTGACCATCACAGCAACGCTGGAGCCCTTCACAGCGGATGCGTTGCCTGCCTATACCCCGGAAACCATCGGCGGCGTGAACATCCTCAGCGCCACGGGGGATTCCCTGTCTGCGCTGCTGCACCAGGTGCGCCGTCCGATGCTGCAGGGGCTCTACGATCTCCTCGTGGCCGCACCGCCCGTCAGCGTGCAGTCCCTCATGGACGCCCTGGAGGACAGCGGCATCCTGGGGCTGATCACCGATTCGATGATGGGCGTTTCAAGCGAATACTGAGCGCGTTATCCACAGCCTGCTTCCTTTCAGGGAGCGGGCTTTTTTGAACTGTATATGAATTTAATCGCATGCTATTGACGCCATGCGATTGTTCTATTATAATAGCTTCCGGAGTATGAAAGGAGGGGCATGGATGAACGACCCGATCGCAGGCTATGGGTGGTATATCAAGCTCATCGACAACGCGCTGGCCAAGGAAGCCAACCACAACCTGCAATCCCACAATTTGACCATGCAGCAAAACCGCGTGCTGATTCTCCTGTCCCATGCGCCGCAGATGACGCTGTCGCTCAAGGAGCTGGAATCCCATTTTGACGCGGCGCAGTCCACGGTTGCAGGGCTGGTAACCCGGCTGGAAAGGAGGGGCCTGATTGAGGGCTTTGCCGACCCGGGTGACAAGCGCGTCAAGCTGGTGCGTCTGACCCAGGAGGGCCTTTTGCTGCATCAGGCGAGCCGTCAGGACGTGGTAAACAGCGAAAAGCGCCCGACCTCCCTGCTCACGGAGGAGGAGAAGGAGCAGTTCCTGCGCCTGCTCGAAAAGGTATACGAGGCAGTCAAGTAGTATGTTTATTCTGATGAAAGAGGTGATTTCGTGATCAAAAAGCTTGCTTCCTACATCAAGCAATACAAGAGGTCGGCCATCCTCACGCCCATCTGCGCAGCGGGCGAGGTCGTGATGGAGGTGCTGATTCCGCTGGTGATGGCTGAGCTGATCAATCAGGGCATCGAAAAGGGCGATATGGGCGCCCTGATCAAGTACGGCCTGATGATGATGGCGCTGGCGCTGGTGAGCCTGTTCTTCGGCGTGGCGTGCGCACATCTGGCCAGCCATGCCTCCACGGGGTTTGGCGCCAATCTGCGCCAGGCCATGTATGAGAATATCCAGCGCTTCTCCTTTGGCAACATCGACAAGTTCTCCACCGCCGGTCTGGTGACCCGCCTGACCACGGATGTGACCAACATCCAGAACACCTTCCAGATGATCACCCGCATCGCCGTGCGCGCACCGCTGACGCTGATCTTCTCCCTTGTGGCAGTGCTCAAGATCAACGGCCAGCTCTCGATGATCTTCCTGGTGGCGCTGGTGTTCCTGGCAACGGTGCTGTCCTTTATCATCGGCACCGCATCCAAGCTCTTCACGCAGGTCTTCAAAAAGTACGACGACCTGAACGCCTCCGTGCAGGAGAATGTCAAGGCCATCCGCGTGGTGAAGGCCTTTGTGCGCGAGGATCATGAGAACGCCAAGTTCAAGAAGGCCGCGGGCAACCTGTACAACCTGTTTGTGAAGGTTGAGAACATCATCGCCCTGAACGGCCCGGTCATGATGACCACGGTTTATACGGTCATCCTGCTGCTGTCCTGGTTCGGCGCCAAGCTGGTGTGCACGCCCGATTCCGGCATGCTGGTGGGCGATCTGAGCGCCATGTTCTCCTACGTCATGTCCATCCTGATGAACCTGATGATGCTCTCCATGATCTTTGTGAACCTGACCATGGCCAGCGCCGCCGGCAAGCGCATCGTCGAGGTGCTGGATGAGCAGCCCTCCATCACCGCCCCTGAGCAGCCCCTCACCGAGGTCCGAGACGGCTCCATCGACTTCAACAGCGTGTCGTTCAAGTATCACACCGAGGGCTCGGGCGATGACATTCTGGAGGATATCGACCTGCACATCAAATCCGGCGAAACCATCGGCGTCATCGGCGGCACGGGCTGCGGCAAAACCACGCTGGTCAGCCTCATCTCCCGCCTGTACGATGTGACGGAGGGCAGCGTGTGTGTGGGCGGCCAGGACGTGCGCAAATACGATCTGGAAGCGCTGCGCGATCAGGTAGCCGTGGTGCTGCAAAAGAACGTCCTCTTCTCCGGCACGATCCTCGACAACCTGCGCTGGGGTAAGGCTGACGCTACCCTCGAAGAGTGCCAGGCCGTGTGCCGCCAGGCCTGCGCGGATGAATTCATCGAGAAGATGCCCGACAAGTACGACACCTACATCGAACAGGGCGGCACGAACGTCTCCGGCGGTCAGAAGCAGCGCCTGTGCATCGCCCGCGCGCTTTTGAAGAAGCCCCGCGTGCTGATCCTGGACGACTCCACCTCCGCTGTGGATACCGCCACGGATGCGAAAATCCGCAAGGCTTTCGCCCAGGCCATCCCCGGCACGACGAAGATCATCATCGCCCAGCGCGTGGCTTCCGTGCAGGACGCCGACCGCATCATCGTCATGGAGGACGGCAAGGTTGCCGCCTTCGACACCCATGAGAAGCTCATCGAGACCAATGATATCTACCGCGAAATCTACGAAACCCAAACCAGCGGCAGCGGCGACTTCGATGAGACCAACAGCGACAAGGACATCGAGGTTTTCGATCCCCACAAGGCTGCGCAGGCTGAAAAAGGCGGCATGCCGCCCTTCCCGCCCATGCCCGGCATGAAGAAGATGAAGAAGGAGGTGCGTAAGGCATGATGAGAGGTCCCGGCCGTCGCGGCGCTCCGATGCCCCCCATGTCCATCAAGGGACAGGGCAAGCTGCTTGCCCGCGTTTTGAAGATCATCATGAAGAACTACGGCGTGCACTTCATCGTCGTGCTCGCCTGCATCCTTGCCACTGCCCTCTGCACGCTCCAGGGCACGCTCTTCACCGAGGAGCTTATCGACGTGTACATCAGCGGCATCATCGCCGGAACGAAGACCTTCGCCGATCTGGGCGCAAGGCTCCTGCGTCTGGCGGGCATCCTTGCCATTGGCGTCGCCTGCTCCTACATCCAGCAGCGCATCATGGTTCTGGTGACCCAGGGCACGATGCTCAAAATCCGCAACGACCTGTTCACCCACATGGAAAGCCTGCCCATCAAGTATTTCGACACCCATTCCCATGGCGACATCATGTCCGTCTACACCAACGACGTGGACACCATGCGCATGCTTATCGGCCAGAGCCTGACCCAGCTGGTCAACTCCTCCGTGACGCTGGTGACGACCTTCGTCAGCATGGTGATGCTCTCCCCCATCATGACGGTGCTCTCCATCATTCTGGTGTCGCTGACCATGCTCGTCTCCGGCAAGCTGGTGTCCCGCTGCGGCAAATTCTTCGTCGCCCAGCAGGAGAATCTGGGCAAGCTCAACGGCTATATTGAAGAGATGACCACCGGCCAGAAGGTCGTGAAGGTCTTCTGCCATGAGGAGAAGGCCCTGGAGGACTTCAACGCCCTCAACGAGAGCCTGCGCTCTGCGGCCCACGAGGCCAACCGCTGGTCCAACACCCTGGGCCCGATCAACAACAACCTCGGTCACATCTCCTACGTCATCTGCTCCATGGTGGGCGCGGCGCTGGCCATCCTTTCCGGCAACACGCTGATGACGCTGGGCAAGCTGGTCACCTATCTGACGCTGAACAGGAACTTCACCCAGCCCATCACCCAGGTGACCCAGCAGATGAACGCCATCATCATGGCCCTGGCCGGCGCCCGCCGCGTGTTCGACCTGATGGACGCAGAGCCCGAAAAGGACGACGGCTATGTCGAGCTGGTCAACGCCCATGAGGACGAAAACGGCAATCTGGTGGAGTCCGATAAGCGCACCGGCATGTGGGCCTGGAAGCATCCCCATCAGGATGGCACCACCACCCTCACCAAGCTGGAGGGCGGCGTCACCTTTACCGATGTGGACTTCGGCTACACGGACGAAAAGCAGGTCCTTCACGACATCAACATGTACGCCATGCCGGGCCAGAAGATCGCCTTTGTCGGCGGCACCGGCGCTGGCAAGACCACCATCACCAACCTGATCAACCGCTTCTACGATATTCAGGACGGCAAGATCCGCTACGACGGCATCAATG
>JAFUOR010000025.1 GCA_017481825.1 Clostridia bacterium | reverse complement strand
GCGGGGGTGCTGGGCGCATTCAACTGCACGGAGGAAGACGCCGTGTCAGGCGCACTCCGGGCGGCGGACATTCCGGGCCTTGCAGGCGAACGCTTTGCGGTGTATCTCCAGCCCGCCGGAAGGGTGCTGACCGTCGGGTGGGAGGAAGCCATTCCTGTCACGCTGGGCAAGGGTGAATACGCGTTGGCGCTCTTTGTTCCCATTGAAAAGGGAGTTGCGCCGCTAGGGCTGTTGGACAAGTACAACACCGCTGCTGCGGTCATCCGCAGCCAGTGGCAAAATGAGCGTCTGTGTGTGGAGTTGCTGGACGCAGGGGAGATCGGCGTCTACTGCGAAAAAGCCCTGCAGCGGGTGCTGTGCAATGGCGCGGAAGCGTCCTGCGCCTACGATCCAGCCAGCGGCCTTCTGCGCATCCACGCCAGAGAGGCGGGAAAAACCACCGTCGAGATCATGCTGTGAAGGGAGAACGCCATATGCCGACCGAAATCATCCACCTGACACTGCCGGAGGATGAACTGCGCTCCAGCGTGGGGTTTCTCCATCAGATGAGCGTGCAGGACACCTACCCGTTGCACACGCACGATTTCTACGAATTCTTCTATGTCCTGGGCGGCAGGGCGATCCACGACATCAACGGCGAGAAGCAGCTGCTGACCCAGGGGACGTTGGTGTTCATCCGCCCGGAGGATGTGCACCGGTACCATTTCATCAGCAACCATGACATGGAGCTGCTGTCCTGCGGCGTGACGCGGGAGCTGGTCGAAAAGGCCTGCGGGTATATGAACCTGTCGGAGGATGCTTTCCTCAATTTGCCTGCTCCTCCGCAGATCGTCTACCCCGACAGCACACACTGGTACATGTCGCAGCGGCTGCTGGCGATCGGCAAGCACGCGCCGGGCGATGCGAGGCGGCAGTATTTCCTGTCCATCCTGCCGGATCTCCTGCAGCAAATGCTCTCCGCGCCCGAGAGCGCCAAGGGGCAGCTGCCGCCATGGGTATCCAGGCTGGTGCTGAAGATGAGCAAGCCGGAGAACTTCATCGAAGGCCTGTCCCGGATGGTGGCGCTTTCCGGCGTGTCCCAGGAGCATCTGAACCGGGCCTTCAAACGGTATCTGGGCATCACGCCCACCGCCTTCATCAACATGAAGCGCATCAACTACGCCGCAGAGCTGCTCCGTCAGGGCAAGCCGCTGCTGGAAGCCTGCATGTCCAGCGGCTTCAATCACGTCAGCTACTTCTATCAGGTGTTTGAAAAGACCTATCACTGCACGCCGAAGCAATTCAGCAAGGCGCAGCAATCAGGAGGCGACCAGCATGTTTCCGAATGATTTCCTCTGGGGCGCAGCGACCTCTTCCTACCAGATCGAAGGAAGCCCGCAGGCTGACGGCAAGGGTGTGTCCATCTGGGATACCTTTGCGCACCAGCTGGGCGTGATCGCAGGCGATCATCATGGCGATACCGCCTGCGACCATTACCGCCGCTTCCGGGAGGACGTGGCGCACATGAAGGCGCTGGGGCTGAAGGCGTACCGGTTTTCCATCAGCTGGCCGCGCATCCTGCCCGAGGGAACGGGACGGGTCAACGAGGCCGGTCTGCAGTTCTACAGCGATCTGGTGGACGAGCTGCTCGCTGTCGGGATCACGCCCGTGGTGACACTCTTTCATTGGGATTTCCCCGAAGCGCTGATGGCCCGCGGCGGCTGGCTGAACCGGAAGGTCGCTGACTGGTTCGCAGAGTATGCCCGCATCGTCGTTGACCGCCTGAGCGACCGCGTGCAATGGTGGATCACCCTGAACGAGCCCCAGTGCTTCGCGCAGTGCGGACATGAGATCGCTTTGCAGGCTCCCGGCATGAGGCTGCCCAGGCGGTACGTGTTTCAGGTGACGCATCACCTGCTGCTGGCGCATGGCAGAGCGGTGCAGGTGATCCGCGAGCGAGCCAAAACACCGCCGATGATCGGCTTTGCTCCGGCGCTGAACTGCACCCTGCCCGACAGCGACGCTCCTGCCGACGTGGAGGCGGCCCGGCGGCACATGTTTGCCTGCCGTAGGGAGGATGGCGTGTGGTGCACGCCGTGGTGGACGGAGCCGATCTTCACCGGCGCGTATCCGGCGGAAGGCATGCAGACCTTCTCCGACTGGCTGCCCGACGTCCGCGAGGACGATATGGCCTGCATCTCCCAGCCGCTGGATTTCTTCGGCTTCAACTATTATCATGCGCCGAGGCTGAACGGATACCGCGCGCCCGGAGCGGCCCAGACCAGCAACGACTGGTACATCGATCCGGAGGGCTTCCGCCACATGGCAAAATTCCTCTACGAGCGCTACCGCCTGCCGCTGCTGATCACCGAAAACGGCATGGCCAATCTGGACTGGGTGGCGCTGGACGGCGCGGTGCATGATCCGCAGCGCATCGATTTCACCGCGCGCCACCTGCTCAGCCTCCACCGGGCGATGCAGGAGGGCGTGCCCGTGCTGGGCTACATGTACTGGTCGCTGATGGACAATTTCGAGTGGAACAGCGGCTACGACAAGCGCTTCGGGCTGATCTATGTGGACTACGGAACGCAGGAGCGCATCTGGAAGGACTCCGCCTTCTGGTACCGGGATACCATCGCGCAAAACGGCGCAAACCTGCTGAAATAAAGGAGATACCGAGCATGTTTGACATTGTGAAATACGGCGCTGTCGGGGACGGCGTGACGATGAACACCACGGCCATTCAGGCAGCCATTGATGACGCAGCGAAGGTGCATGGCACGGTGCTGATCCCGGAGGGCGTGTTCCTTTCCGGTACGTTGGTAAACAAGGGCGCAAGCCTGCACCTGTCCTCCGGGGCGGTGCTGAAGGCCAGCGGAGATATCGCAGATTATCCCGTGCAGCCCTATCACCACAATGAGATGGGCGACCTGACCGCCTTCCTCGTCTGCCTGTATCAGGAGAACATCACCATTGACGGCTCCGGTACCATTGACCTGAGCGGTCACTGCTTCTACGACATGGACGCGTGGAGCGTGCCGGAGGGCACTGTCACCTTCACGGAGGAACAGATGCACGAATGCACCCATCCCATCGGCAAGCGCCCCGGGCAGTGCATCTTCTTTCACGGCTGCCGGAACGTTACCCTGCGCGGCGTCCGCATCATCGATGCGCCCTGCTGGACGACGACCTTCTCCGAATGCGAGAACGTCAAGTGCCTGGGGCTGACTATCGACACGGATCTGACCATCCCCAACGATGACGGCATCCATGTGACCGCCTGCAAGGGTGTCATCATCTCCGACTGCAATATCTCCTCCGGCGACGACTGCATCGCCCTGAGCGCCATCACCAACTGGGAGAAGCCCTGCGAGGATATCGTCATCACCAACTGCATCCTGCGCTCCTGCTCCAAGGCCATCGTGATCGGCTATATGTACTCCGTGGTGCGCAATGTGCTGATCTCAAACTGCATCATCCGGGAATCCAACCGCGGTCTGACCTTCATGGCGCACGACGAATGCGCGCTGATCGAGAACGTCCGCGTGACGAACTGCCTGTTTGATACCCGCGTCCGCGCAGGCAACTGGTGGGGCAATGGCGAGCCCATCCTGATGATGGCGGTGCCGCATGATTTTTACGTGCCTGCCGAGCAGCGGCCTGCGCGCACGACAGACTGTGCCATGCGGAACATCCGCATCAGCAATGTGACCTGCACGGGTGAAAACGCCATGGGGATTGTGGGCGTGAACGGCAACATCCGCGAGGTGACGCTGCGGGAGATCGATTATACCCGTAAGCCCTCTGCCAACATCGCCCTCAAGGGCGAGCGTCTCGACCTCGCCCCCTGCGACGCTGTGCATGCCATCCCGGCGGACTGCGCGCTGTACATCGCAGGCGGCGCGGAGGTGGAGACGGCCGGGCTGATGCTGCGCGGAATGCGGATCATCACGAAGAACTGACGGGATGCGGCCTCTGGCCGGCAATGTCTTCCGACAGCAGGGCATCAAACCAAACAAACGCCGCTGATGCAAAATGACATGCATCAGCGGCGTTTCATATATGTTTCTCCTGATTGCAGCTGCGGTGTTACCGGCTGACCGCCGCAGCCGCATTGAACACCATCACCGCATTCCAGTACACGGCGTTCTCATTGGTGAACCAGTCCATGGAGCTGTCAAAGTAGCACTTGAGCGGGAAACGGGAGATGATGCTGCCATTGTACGCATTCACACCGCCCGGCATGTACCCGGCCGGAACGCCCTCCGGTGCATCGCCGGACCAGATGTTACTGAACGTGCAGTGGATGGGGTCCTCTCCCATGCCGGTGATGAAGCATTTGCGCACGGCATTGCGGCCAAGGATGAAATGCACCGCATCCTGCGAGATCTGCTGCGCCGTGGCCGTATCGTTCTCCAGCAGCACGTCGCCGATGTACAGATCCTGTGCATTGCCCAGAATGATGTTGAAGCTGCCCCACCAGAAGCTGGTCGGCCCGATGGCGATCTTCCACGGATTGGCCTTCCAGCGGTTGACGACGGAGCGCTTCCAGTGCCCGTAGCGCTTCACAATCTGCTTGACGGCATTCTCGTCCTGCTCCTCACACAGCAGATAGGTGTAGTAACCGTAGATGCCCATGTTGCCCACGTTGTGCCCGTTGCCGCTCATGGCCAGGGAGGAGAAATAGTTCTGATAGTTGGCAAGGAACCAGCGGTGGGCGCTTTCGCTGCCGCTGGCATAATACACCGCCGCCGAGGCCCAGAAGGCAGAGCTGGCGTTGTTCTCACCTGAGTAGTTGGTCACGACGTATACGTTGGGGTTCTCTTCGATATAGGCCCAGCCCCGCTGCGCAGCAGAGAGGAGCACGTCGGCATATTCCGCGTCAAAGGGGCGGAATATCGTGGAGGCAAAAGCCAGCACCGCAGTGCAGTCGGCGGTCGCGTTGGTGATGCACCGGCTGCCGTCGCCAACCCAGACGGTTCTGTCGCCGTCTCCGTCGTCCTCGCTGCGGGACTTGACCTTGATATAGAAGCCGCCGCTCTGTGAATCCTGCATCTTCAGCAGGAAATTCAGTTCATAGCGCACTTCATCCAGAATGTCCGGCACGCCGTTGCCGCTTTCGGGGATATTGCTTTGCCCATCGGTGAAACAGTCGGGGAAGAGCTTGTACGCCCACAGCAGCGTATTGGCCGCCGTCGCGCCGGGGCTGACATACTTGCCCACATCGCCTGCATCGTACCAGCCGCCGGATACATCCGCCGTGATGCTCCGGTCATAGTCAAGGGGCGCTGCAAAATCCTTCGGCGTCATGTCAGCGCGAGTGAAGCCCTGGCCGTATTCAGCCGTGATAGGCGTATTTGCCCGCTGGTAATAGAAGTACCGCAGGGTGCTCGCCAGCAGCTCGTCGTAGACGTTTTCTCCGATGGTGAAGGCAGTGGAATCCGCAATCCCCTCCGCCCGCAGGAAATAGTGCCCCTCGCCGGTGAATGCGGTGAAATCCGCCTGCAGGATCTGCTCGCCGGAATAGGAAAGGTCATGCTCCCTGACCATCGTCAGGCTGCCGGTGTGCACCACATCACCCGTTTCCGCGTCGATCAGCTGGTACGCATCCCCGGCATATATGGCGAGGGCTTCTGGATAACCGGTGACCAGCGCGATCTTTTCAGCATCCGGCTTGAAGCCCAGCTGATCCACCTTGAAGGCGGGATAGCTGCGCTCCTTGTCGGGAGAGGCGATGACGATGTTGCGCACCTGCACATTCTCCCCCCGGAGCAGGAGCTGGCGTACGCTGGACATGCAGCACTCCGTTTCGCTCAGGATGTGGGACAGCGGAACGGTGATCGTCGTCCATTCGCGGGGGATCATCTGGTTGACCGGCTGGAGGTAGCTGACGCTGCGTCCGCCGATGGACTCCTCAAAGCCGATCTCCATGCGGGCATTGTCACCGGTGGCCCGCGCTTCCAGCGTTACACAGCCACCCGCGGCATACAGGGAAAGATCGGTGGGCGCCCAGCCGCGCAGCACAATGCTGGACTGCGTCTTCCGCAGTGTGATATGGGGATAATCCGCCGCATTCTCCGGGGAAATCAGCGTCACACCGCTGCCCTCCGGCTGCTCACGGCCCAGCACGGTGATCGGCTGGAGCGTGTTGTAAGTCGGTTCCAACTGAGCGATCAGCATTTCCCGTTCCTCCTGTGGACTGAGGGCTTCTGCACAGCCGACTGCCATGTTCAGCAGCAGAAGCAGCGCCGTGATCCATGCGATTTGATGTTTCATTGTGCTCCTCCTTATGCCTTTTCAACATCGATCCAGTTGGCGCGGATCATACCGCTGTGAACGAACAGGCGGATCACCTGCTCCCCCTCGGAGAGCATAACAGGTGCGCTTGCGTAGGTGTGCCAGCGTGCACCGGAGGTCTCCAGGAGCCCGGTTCGGTTTTGGGTGTTCACGTCGATGCTGACCGTAGCGTCACCCGCAAGGCGAAGCCTGAACACATAATCGCCCGGGTCTGTCACATTGATGGTGTACTCCAGCCATTCCTGTGCGGCGAAGTCCCTGACGCAATAGCCAACGCCCACATCGTCGCACAGCTCGATCTGCACCGCATCGGTG
>JAFUOR010000121.1 GCA_017481825.1 Clostridia bacterium | reverse complement strand
GCTGACGCCGCTGCGGGCGAGCGCCTCCACCGTATATCCGCCAACGCCGCCGATACCGAACACTGCTACCCGCGCCCGGAAGAGACGCTCCATGCCCGCCTCCCCCAAAAGAAGCTGCGTTCTGGAAAACTGATTCAGCATGTTTGCCCTGCCTCGATTCTGCTTTGTTCACAGGAGCCCCACCGCTGTCATGGCCTGACGGAGGTCTTCGATCAGATCCTCTGCATCCTCAATACCAACGGAGAAGCGGAAGAAACCGTTGTGGAACTCTTGTGGGTAAAGGTATTGACGCTCATCATTTTCGCCAAGGAACACGATCAGACTCTCATCATGTCCCAATGAAACGGCGGAGGTGATGATCTGCAAATGGCTCACAAACCGGTTATGGGTATCATGATCGGCTTTCAGGCCAAAGGACAGAACACCGCCGTAGCCAGGCGCCATCTGCTTCCGAGCAACCTCGTGCCCGGGATGGCTCTCCAGACCGGGATATGCCACAAAGCTGACGCAGGGCTGCGTTTCCAGCCAGCGGGCGATGGTCAGTGCATTTTCGTTATGTTGGCGCATCCGCAATGGAAGCGTGACCGAGCCTCGCATGATTAGCCATGCGTTAAAGGGGCTGATCGTGCCGCCCAGATTGATCTGCGATACGGCGCGGATTTTCTCCAGATGTTCTGTCCTGCCCACAATCGCACCGCCCATGGCGTCACCATGACCATTGATATACTTCGTCAGACTTTCAATAGCGAAGTCTGCGCCCAGCACGACGGGCTGCTGGTTGAAGGGAGACGCAAATGTGTTATCTACACTAAGCAGCGCACCGTGACAATGAGCGATCTCTGCGATGGCGGTGATGTCCGAGATCGTCAAGGTTGGATTGCCAGGCGTTTCGATGTGGATGAGCTTCGTGTTCGGACGGATCGCCTTCTCTACGTTTGCCGGATCGGAGGTATCCACCAGCGTTGTTTCCACGCCGAACTTGTTATTCAACAGCTCATTGAGCAAACGATACACAGCGATGTAGGTCACGCTGGAGAATATGACATGATCGCCCTTGTTCAGCAGTGCAAAGAACAGCCCTGACAGTGCGGCCACACCGGAAGCCAGCACGATACAGTCCTCGCCCCCCTCCAGAGAGGCAATACGCTCCTGCAAATATTTCTGATTTGTGCCGCCATTGCGGGTGTACAGGTTTCCGCCCGCACTGGACCAGTTCATGTCTGTAGGGTCATAGGGCAGCGCATAACTGTTGGCCATGGTGATCGGACGCTTGATTGCGCCGCTTTCGCCGTCCACCTCGTTACCCACATGGACAGCCCGCGTCTGAAATCCATACTGATATGCATCGTTTCTGCTTGACATGCTTCTTTGCTCCCTTCTGTGAATGGATTATTCCACAGCCGCCCGGGCCAACTGTTCCAACGCCTGCTGCAGCGTCGCTCTCGGACAGGCCAGCACCACCCGCTGGAACTGCCCGGCATGACCGCCAAAGATATGCCCTGCATCCAGCCAAAGTCTGGCGTGGTTCACGATCAGATCGTTCAGCTGCGCACAGGACAGCCCCAGCCCGGAGCAGTCCAGCCAGGCAAAGTATGTTCCCTCCGGCTCCACCAGCCTTATCTGCGGCAGATGCTGTACCAGATAGTCCCGCAGGAAATCCAGGTTGCTCCGCAGGTACTTCCGGCATGCCGCAAGCCAGTCGCCGCCCTCCGCATAGGCCGCCTTACAGGCTGTCAGTCCCAGCGTGTTCAGTTGCGAGTAGCCGCTGCGGTCGATCTCCTTAAGTATCGCTGCGCGGACGCCGTTGTCCGGAATCCAGATGTTCGATACCTGCAATCCCGCCAGGTTGAAGGTCTTGCTGGGGGCAGTGCAGATGATGGTGCGGTTGGCCAGCTCGGGGTTCACGGTGAGGAACACCCGGTGGGGATGCTCGTCAAAGGCGAAGTCGCAGTGAATCTCATCGGATACGACATACACGCTGTGCTTGTGGCAGATCTCACCGATCCTGCGCAGCTCCTCTGCCGTCCAGACCCGTCCCACCGGATTGTGGGGGCTGCACAGGATGAAGAGCTTCACCTGGTTCTCGGCGATCTTGCGCTCGAAGTCCTCAAAGTCGATGGCGTACTTTCCGCTTTGATAAACCAGCTCGTTTTCCACGACCAGCCGGTCATTATCCCGGATGACGCTGAAAAAGGGATAGTAGACCGGCGGCTGGATCAGCACGCTGTCGCCAGGCTGTGTCAGCGCGCGGACAGCCATGGCGATGGCGAACACCACGCCAGGGGTCTTGACCAGCCATTCGCCCTGTGGTCTCCAGTGAAAGTGCTGTTCAAACCATCCAGCAACTGCTTCGTAATAATCGGCCTTCACGTCGCTGTAGCCAAAGATGCCGTGATCGACCGCTTCATGCAGGGCGTTCAGCACCGGTTCGGGCGCGCGGAAGTCCATGTCCGCCACCCATAGGGGCAGCACATCTGATGGTTTGCCGCGCTCCACGGCGAAGTCGTATTTCAGGCTGTTGGTGTTTCTCCGGTCGATCAGCTGGTCAAAATCGTAGATGGCCATGGTCATCCCTCCAGTGCCTGTGCGAGATCGGCAATGATGTCCTCTGCGTGCTCAAGGCCCACGGACAGCCGCAGCAGCGTTTCGGTGATGCCCAGATGCTCCCGCATGTCCTTGGGAACGTCCGGGTGGGTCTGGGTCATGGGGTAGGTGATGAGGGATTCCGTGCCGCCGAGGCTTTCAGCGAAGGTGATGAGCCGTACCTTCTCCAATACACGATGGGCGATCTCGGCGTCGTTCGTGCGGAAGGAGAGCATGCTGCCAGCGCCGCGGGACTGCGTCTGATTGACCGCGTAGCCGGGATGCTCCGGCAATCCTGCGTAGAACACGCGGGAAACGCCGGGCTGCTCTTTCAGCCATGCGGCGACCTGCATCGCATTCTCCTGCTGGCGCTCCATGCGCACAGCGAGGGTTTTCAGGCCCCGCAGCACCAGCCAGCAGTCGAAGGGAGCCAGCACGCCGCCGGTGGTCTTGGCGATCAGGCGGATGCGATCTGCCGTGTCCTGTGCCGCAGAGCACACAAAGCCGGAAATGGTGTCATTATGTCCGCTGATGAACTTGCTGCCGCTGTGGATCACGATATCCGCACCCAGCGAAATGGGATTTTGCAGGTAGGGCGAAAGGAAGGTGTTGTCCACGATCAGCAGCAGGCCGCGCTCCTTCGCCAGCGCGGCGCAGGCACGCAGATCCGTCACATTCATCATCGGATTGCTGGGCGTTTCGATGTAGAGCGCTTTGGTCTCCGGGCGCAGCGCGGCGCGGATTGCGTCCAGATCAGACGTATCCACATAGCTGACGGTCAGGCCGTTCTTCTGCCCGATGGTGCGCAACAGTCGGATCACGCCGCCGTAAAGATCCTCGGAGCAGATGATGTGATTGCCCGACTGAAACAGCTCGAAGCACGCGCTGACCGCCGCCATGCCGGAGGAAAACGCCACTGTGTCGCATGCGCCCTCCAGGGCTGACATGGTCTCCTCCAGATGCTGCCGGGTCGGGTTCTTTTCCCGCGTGTAGTCAAAACCGCTGGAATGCCCCAGCCCGATGTGTCCAAACGTGGCCGTCTGATAGATGGGGAAGCTGACCGCCCGCGTTGCCTCCTGATAGCTGAAAGCCTGATCGCCGTGGATACATTGCGTTTCCAGATGCCTGCTCATGATCGTGACCTCCCTGTTTAAGTTATGGAGTATTATATCGCCCATTAACCTACTATGTCAATAGACTACGTAATTTTCCGATGTGCATCCATTGCAATTTCCTGCTGTTCAGGATAAAATGGAAAACAGGAGATGATTGTGATGCTGATTTCGACCAAGGGGCGCTATGTGACGCGCATGCTGCTGGATATCGCGCAGAATCAGGGGGATGGCTATGTCTCCATGAAGAGCATCGCCGAGCGGCAGGGGATGTCCAAGAAGTATCTGGAGCAGTTCACCGCACAGCTGGCAAAGGCCGGCATGCTGGAGATCCGCCGGGGCAATCAGGGCGGTTATCGCCTCCTGGCAGATCCGGCCCATGTTACGCTGGCGGATATCCTCCATTTGACAGAGGGTTCGATGCATGCCGTTGCCTGCCTGGAGCATTCGCCGAACCGGTGCGAGCGCTGCGGCTCCTGCATCACCCTGCCTGCATGGGAAGGGCTGGACAAGGCGGTCAATGACTACCTGGCTTCTGTGACACTGCAAAGTCTGCTGGACGGGGCAGCGCAGAGGATATCAGGCTGTCCCTGTGATGAATGAAGTTGAAATGCTTGCGCTCCATGCGCAGGCTTTTTTGTTTGCAGCCGAGGAATACAAGAGAAATACATTTTGTCTATTGACAAGGTAGACAAACGTTGCTATAATGACGACAATTTCCAGCAGGAAGGAGGCAGAGAACATGGTAAAGCAGATGCAGGCGATGATGATGTGTAAGGGCATGTGTATGTGCATGTGCTCTGCTTTTCCATGCGCCTGCTGTCGAATGTGAGTGATCTCTATTCTGCATGAGGGCATCCGCATGGATGTCCTCTATTTTTTTTCAGTCATCACGGGGTCACCCGGCACTAACGATACCTTTGCAAGACCAACTATGAAAAGTCAACCCCTTGGAAGGGGTTGAGGAGAAAAAAGCAGGTGAGGGAGGTTAATCCTTCGGAAGGAAGGGACGATTTTGGGAGAGGATGGCATGGATAATGAAGCATAGTTTTCGGGAG
>JAFUOR010000120.1 GCA_017481825.1 Clostridia bacterium | reverse complement strand
GCTCTAACCGACTGAGCTACCGGGCCACTTAAGAAAATGGGCCTTCAGGGACTTGAACCCGGGACCAACCGGTTATGAGCCGGCCGCTCTAACCAACTGAGCTAAAGGCCCAAGTCGTAAAAAAGAAGGAAAATGGTGACTCCTAGGGGATTCGAACCCCTGTAGCCGCCGTGAAAGGGCGGTGTCTTAACCGCTTGACCAAGGAGCCACGCTATCGGAAGTAGCTTTTCTGGTCGGGGTGAAGGGATTCGAACCCCCGGCCCCATGCTCCCAAAGCACGTGCGCTACCAGACTGCGCTACACCCCGGTTTCCCGTATCCCTGTGAGTTTGTGTCCCGCAGGCGACGAGATATATAATACACAAAATCCATCCGATTGTCAACCCCTTTTTTGAAAAAAACTTGAGTTTTTTTGCAACATCGACAAATGCTTTGCAAGCGCTGCATTTCCCCCCTCGTCATCTCTCCCCTGCCGCCCTCATAGGCTTTAGCAAATCAGGAGGGAGTTGATCGCATGGACGAGACCATCTGCCGCCGGTGCCTGGATGTGGCACAGTATATGCTGGAGCACCGCGCAACCGTCCGGCAGGCCGCGAAGGCGTTTGAACTGTCGAAATCCTCCGTGCACAAAGATATGTGCCAGCGGCTGCCGCAGATTGACGCCAGGCTGGCCCGGCGGGTTGCGATGCTGATGGCCTACAACAAGGCCGTGCGCCATCTGCGGGGCGGCGAGGCGACGAAGCGGCGCTATCAGTTTCGCCAGGGCTTGCAATCCAGCGCAGATGCGCTATAATGGATACAAACAATGTACGTTAGGAGGCTTGCCTCATGATCACCATCACCCCCGCCCAGATGAAGGAGCTTGAAACCCGCTTTATGACCGAAAACGGCATCCCCGGCACACTGCTGATGGAGCACGCTGCCCAGGGTGTGGTCAGTGCCATCGCGCGCTATACGGATACAGGCACGGTTGTATTCTTGTGCGGGCCTGGCAACAACGGCGGGGACGGTTATGCGGCGGCACGGCTTTGGGCGGCACGAGGCGGGCATGCCTATATTCTTGAATTGACGGATGATCTGCACGGCGACGCGCTGGTTAACAGAAATCTGGCGCTGCTTTCTGAGAACGTGGAGATCCATCCTGCCAGCGAGTTTGAATTTCCGCCCTTTGCCAAAGTCATCGTCGATGCGCTCTTTGGCACAGGGCTGTCCCGCGGTGTTGGCGGCACAGCTGCCGAGCTCATCCATCAGGCCAATGAATATGGCGTTCCCATCGTAGCGGTGGATATTCCCAGCGGCCTGGACGGCACAACCGGTGAGCCTCTGGGGGAGGAGGTCATCCGCGCGGCAGAGACCGTCACCTTCCACCGCGTCAAGCAGGGGCTGGTGCTGGGCGCAGCGCCGGAGTATGTCGGCCAAATTACCGTCGCGCCGATTCTCATTCCGCTGCATGGCGATCTGAACGAGGAGTATGACGGACTGGGCATCCTTGAGCCGTCCATGCTGGATGACAACGATCTTTTCCGCCGCTCCCCCATCTGCCACAAGGGTGATTTCGGGCGCGTGGTACTTTTCTGCGGCAGCCGCGGCATGGCGGGCGCCGCAGCCCTGTGCGCAAACAGCGCCATGCGCGCCGGCGCGGGACTGACGACCATCCTGTGCCGCGACAGCCTGCTGCCCATATTGCAGACCCTCGCGCCCGGGGCGATGTGCGCTGTGCTGCCGGAGAAGGAAGGCCATCTGCTGCCGGAAGCCGTCGAAATTGCCCGCAAGGCGCTGTCCCGCGCGGACGCCGCCTGCATCGGCTGCGGGCTGGGGCAATCCCCCGACGTGATGCCCCTGCTGCGCCTGTTCGCCACGGCGGACTGCCCCGTCGTCTGGGATGCGGATGCGCTGAATCTGCTGTCCCGGCATGACGGGCTGCTCCCCCTCAAGGAGTCGGACGTGATCACGCCCCACCCTGGCGAGGCCGCCCGCCTGCTGGACTGCGACACCCAGGACGTGACTGCCGATACGCTGGATGCCCTTGACCGCCTCCATGATCTTTGCGGCTGCACGGTGCTGCTCAAGGGAGCACGGAGCCTCATCACCGATGGCATGGAAACCTGGTGCAACCTGTACACCTCCCCTGCCCTGGCCAAGGGCGGATCGGGCGATGTGCTGACGGGCATCATCGCAGCGCTTATGGCAAGGCGTGAGCCTGAATATGCGCAGGGCCGCCTGTCCAGCGTGGACGCAGCTGCCTACGGCGCGCTCATCCACGGACTGGCGGGTATCCGGACAGAAAAGCTGCACGGCGAAAACTGCTGCCTTCCCACCGACGTGGTGGACTGCATCCGCCTGGACAGCTGGGGCATTGACTGATATGCGCGCGCTGAATCGCCTGTATCATCCCATCACCGCCACCCCCTTTGCACAGGATGACGCCTACACGGAACTCGTCCCCTGCGAGGCTCTGCGCCCCTACATCCGCTGCTTCTGGGGCACGACGCATCCCATGACGGCAACAGCCGATCCTGACGCGATGGGTCTGGTCATCCCGGACACCTGCATGGACGTGATCTTTTCCGTCAACTACACAGCCAACCGGCTGGGCGGACACTTCTGCACGCTGGACGAGCATTCCTTCTGCACTCAGGGCAAAGAGGGCTCCCGTGACCTGTACGCAACCTTCGCCATCCGCTTTTACGCATGGACGGCCTACCTTTTCGTTGAGGAGGAGTTGCGCGGCAGCAAAAACAAGCGGTATCCCATCGACGCGTTTTTCCGCCGTCTGCAAAGGGATCTCGCGCCGCTTCTGTTCGATCTGCCCAGCCTGGAGGCCAAAGCCCGCGCGGCAGAGGACATCCTCCTGCACCGCCTTGGACAAAGAACGGTGCACAGCGATCTGCTCAATGCCGTCCATTACGTGCTTTCCACCTCCGGACGGGGGACGATCCGCGAGGCATGCGCCTTCACCGCCATGTCGCCCCGGCGCATGGAGCGCCTCTTTGACGCGCATATGGGCCTGAGCCCAAAGAGCTTTGCGTCCCTCATCCGCTACCAGCTGCTCTGGCAGGACATGATGCATTCGCCGCACTTCAGCATTCTGGATGCGGTGGACAAGTTTGGCTACACCGATCAGGCGCATCTGCTCCACGATTTCAAACGGCGCCATCTCATGTCCCCCAGGGAAGCCATCCTCCTGGCACGGAAATAATGTCGCTTTTTTACAAGACAGCCACGCCTGATTATGCTATGATGCAGAAAAAACAGGAGCTGATCATATGCAGTTTTTTGTCAACGCACGGAATTTCATCTACCGCAACGCCCGTCCGCTGGAACTGGCGATCTGGCAGTACCATTTTGAAGGCGGCAGCGCCGAGCAGGTTCTGCATGCGCTGTCCTTCTACCAGAATGAGGACGGCGGCTTTGGTCATGGGCTGGAAGCCGATTGCTGGAATCCCCACTCTTCCCCTCTGACCACACAGACGGCCACGGAGATTCTCTATGCTGTGGACGCGCCAAGGGAGCATCCGGTGGTACAGGGTGTGCTGCGCTATCTGGACAGCGGCAGGGACTTCGACCTGGCGCACCGGCAATGGCCCGGCTCCATTCCCAGCAACAACGATCATCCCCGCGCCATCTGGTGGACATACGAGGCAGACAAGGAAGGATTCGACTACAACCCGACTGCCGGCCTGGCTGCGTTCATCCTGCGCTACGCAGAAAAGGGCTCCTCTGTATACAAAAAAGGGCTGACCCTCGCCCAGGAAGCCATCAACTGGCTGCTTGCCAAGGAGCCCTTTGCGGAAAAGCATGTGGTCTACCTGTTCCTGCGCCTGGCACAATTCGCCCAGGGTCACGACCTCACCGGGCTGGATGCACTCGCGGCTCGCCTGCGTGAGCAGGTGCCGCTGTGTGTCTGCACCGACCTGAGCAAATACGGCGTGGAGTACGTTGACCGCCCCACCGACCTGATCGACGGCCCGCAGCACCCCTACTACCCCGACATTGCCGCAGCAGCGGATGCGGAATGCCAATTCCTGCTGGATTCCCAGCTGGCGGACGGCTCCTGGCCCGTGCCGTGGAAGTGGTGGACAGAATACACCGATGAATTC
This sequence comes from Clostridia bacterium, assembly GCA_017481825.1. Lineage (GTDB taxonomy): Bacteria > Bacillota > Clostridia > Christensenellales > Aristaeellaceae > UBA11524. The sequence goes on along the minus strand of JAFUOR010000120.1, from coordinate 26,401 downwards.
GCCGTGGCCGCGAATTGGTGGAAATCCCACATCATCATCAAGCACATCCTGTACCTGAAAAACTTTGGCAGATGCTGAGGAGGATCGCAGAAATGAAGATCACCCCCACCCTCAATTTCGGCGGCCAGTGCCGGGAAGCCATCCACCTGTACGCCAAAGCCTTCGGCGGCAGCATCGCCTGTCTGATCTCCTACCGTGAGGCCAACGATCCGGCTTACATGCCGAGGCTTTCCGAGACGCAGAAGGACTGGGTCTACCACGCCGAGCTGCACCTGGGCGATGAACGCATCATCATGAGCGACCATGCGGACATCGAATTCCAGACCTGCTACTCGAATTTCCTGACCCTCATGTACGACACAAAGGAGGAGGTGCAGGCGGCCTACGCCCTTTTGAAGGAGGGCAGCACCACCATCTACCCGATGGAGGCCACGCCTTACAGCTCCTGCCGGGTGGTTTTCGTGGACAAATTCGGCATCCGCTGGGGCATCATGACCGAGCAGACCGAGCGCTGACAAAAGGCCCTCCGCAGGCATTTCGCACCTGCGGAGGGCCTTCTTATGTCCTTATTTCGTCGGATAGATCCTGCCCGACAGCCACTTGCCGTTGACCATGACCTCCACCGCTGAGGCATCCACGGCGATGAACACATCGTTCACATCCTTTACCGGCACGGTGCGGGTGATAGGATGCTTCTCCGGGCCATCCGCCAGGGTTGATCGGCTGCGGTCAAGGCACAGAAGACCATCTGCGGTGAGGGTGAGCAGGGTCTGCTCCGTGCCATTGTCGTGGATGACCCAGGTTTTTGGCAGATCCTCGCGGAGAATTTGCTGGCACTGCACACCGGGCAAATTGTCCGCACCGGGAATGGGCTGTGCGCACAGGCCATCCTCCGTGATGGACAGGACACGGGGCAGGCTCATCACGCCCGACCAGCCCTTATGGGCCACACGGTCGGCCTCGGGCATCCAGCCGATCAGGATGCTGCGCCCCTGCTCATCCCGGAACACCTGGGGCGCATAGAAGCCGTTGCGGTCGGGCTCCAGGATTTCCTCGCCTTCCTCATGGAAGCGGAGTCCTTCATCCAACATACCGAGCTTGATACGCACCTGCGCACAGGGCGAGTAGATCAGGCCGAATTTTCCGTCCACCTCGAACAGGTTCGGGCACTCCCACGGGATGCCGTCCGCCTTGTCGCTCTGGGCCAGAATGTGCCGGTACGTCCACGAGCGCATGTCCGGCGAGGTGTAGAGCAGCACGCAGCCCCGTTCCTCTACGCAGCCGCCCAGCACCATCAGGTACTGGCCCCGATGCCGCAGCACACAAGGGTCGCGCCAGTCCCGGACATGCATGCCGCCATGAATCGCATCCGTCAGGGCGTATTCGTCCGTCTGGATAAGGGTGGTCAGGGTGTCATCCGTCGGCTCGGCGTACCACTGCTGTGCGCCGTGGACGCAGTCCCTGCCATCCTCCGCCGCACCAACGCTGGTGTAGAAGAAATGGGGCTTGCCGTTTTCGTCCTTGCAGCAGCCGCCGGAGAAGCAGTGCAGCTCACCCTTGGCGGCGTCCGGCGTGAGGGCGATGGGCAGCGTCTCCCAGTGCAGCAGATCGCGGGAACGGGCATGTCCCCAGTGAATATCACCCCACACATCGCCATGGGGATTGTACTGGTAATACAGGTGATACCAGCCATCCACCTGCGTCAAGCCGTTGGGGTCATTGATCCAGTTGCTTTCAGGGCGATAGTGCCATTGGGGCTTCATCCTCTGTACCTCCTGCAAAAAGCGCGCCTGCCTCAAGGAACAGGCGCGCTGTGCTGTATGATGGATTTACCAGTTCAGATCGGTGGTCGTACCGGGGGTGATCACAGTGACCACGCTTTGCACGGGCGAGGTGATGCTGCTGGTCGCACCGCCGGTGGTGGATCCCATGCCCTCCGCCCAGACGTACATCGTGTGTCCGGCGTCATCCGGCTGCACGGTATAGTAGGAACCAACCGCCAGCACCTTATCATCATCACGGTACCAGGTGATATAGGCGTCCGCGCCGCTGGGATTGACGGTGGCGTAGATCGTCTGACCCACGGTCGGCGTGGTGTCGGACAATGTCACGCCCATGATGCGCGCACCCACAGCAGAGCCCGTACCCGTGGAGCCGGAAGAGCCGGTGTTTCCGGCGGCACCGGAGGCATTCGCGACGGCCCCGGTAAAGGCGCTGGTCACGCTGCCGGTAGTGACGTTCGTGCCCTCAGCGTAGACATAGAGGCGGCTGCCGACATCATTAGCGCGCACGGTGTAGGAGCTTCCGCTGCCCACCACCGTACCGTCGCCGCGATACCACACGATATTCGCCGTGGCATTGGCAGGCATGATGCTCGCCGTCAGAGTCTGACCGACCTCGGGCGTACTGTCGCTGATAGAAACGCCGGTGAGCATATATCCCACAGAAACATTGCCATTCCCCTGCACCGTGGCCCACGAGGAGGTCGCCGTACCGCTGCTGCCGTCCTTGCCCGTGACGCGCACGCGGATCTTGCGGCCCGCATCAGTTGTCTGAACGGTGTAACTGCTGCCGGAACCCACCCAGTAGCCCTTATCATTGATCCACTCATAGGTGACGGAGGCATCGCTGGGGCTGACGGTTGCATAGAGCGTCTGGCCGGGCCAGACAGAGGTCGCGCTGATCGACACGGAGGACACGATGCTGGGAACCTCCGTCGTCAGGAATTCGGTCATCATGTAACCAGTGCGGTTGTTCACGGTAACCTTGCACCAGGTGCGGCCATATTCCACGATGGTGACCTGCGTGCCGACACTGTAAGTTGCCAGGGTCGTATAGCCCTTGCCCGCGCCGGAGCGCAGACGCACGCTCTTGCCGTTGCTGCTGGTGACATAGGCGGTGTAACTGGTGGTGGAGGTCGAGGGCTTGGTGGTGGAGAGATAACGGGTCATCATATAACCCGTGACACCGTTAATGCTGATTCTGCACCAGATGCTGCCGTACTCCTGCACGGTCACCTGCGTGCCGACGTTGTAGGTGGAGATGATGTTGCTGTCCGTGCTCATCTCTGTACGCAGGCGCACCGGCAAACCGTTGTCGCTCACCACATAGGCGGTGTAGGCTGTTCCATAGTTGGGCTCAGACACATCCGGCTTGGTGGTGGTGAGGAATTCCGTCATCATATAGCCCGTGCGTCCGCCGATGCGCACACGGCACCAGGTATCGCCCATGGTCATGATGGTGACCGAGGTGCCCACCGCATAAGAGGCGATGGTGGAATACTGCAGGGACGGGCCGGTGCGCAGGCGCACGGACAGACCGTTCTTGCTGGTGACATAAGCCGCAGTGTTCTCGCTGAGCTGGCCGCCGGTAATGCTGCCAGTGATGGTCAGGTAGGAGGCGCTCATATAGCCCTTATTGCCATCGGGCGCCAGAACGTAATACCAGTTGCCCGAGCCACCCAGAATGGTGACGGACGTGCCGGTATAATACGCAGAGATGGTCTCCGCATCATAGGAGGCCTCCGCACGCAGGCGCAGCCAGCCGCCCTTGACCGTCGCTGTAGAATAGTCGTTGGCCAGCGCCGTGGGCGTCGCCAGCAGCATCATGGTCAGCGCCAAAGTCAGAATCATTGCCACAAGTCGTTTCATGTTGCTATCCTCCCAAAGAGTCCCGTGATCTATTGATTCGGCCTCCTCCTCCCGGATTCCTGCCGGTTTTGGAGAAAGGTCGCTTTCGTATTTCCGTTTACACCCATATAACGGTTCAAATGGGAAGAATCTTGCATGAAAAAGAGAATTTTCCAAAAAGAATTTTACCCCCGCTGCATGCAGGGGCCGGCCGGTGACAACTTCACCCCGGGCAAAAAGAAAACCCCGTCCGTAACACGGAGGGGGTCAACGCGAAATCAATTAGATCGCGGCCTTGTTCAGCTGCTTGGCCAGACGAGCCTTCTTGCGATTGGCGGCATTCTTGTGGATGATGCCCTTCGCGGCGGCCTTATCGATCGCGGAGGTGGTAGCAGTCAACTGCACATTCGCGGTCGCGGGATCATTAGCGACAGCAGCCTCGAACTTCTTCACGGAAGTACGGACGGCGCTCTTGACCATGCGGTTACGCAGATTCTTCTTCGCGCTAACCTTCACGCGCTTCTTAGCGGACTTGATATTCGGCAACTTGTTTCACCTCCTGGCTGATATAAACTGTCATCGGCGGCTTACACCGACATTGGCGGATTGGGTACGGTATAAACCGTGCGAAAACCAGCGCTTTAGATAGTAACACAAGTTGCCGAAAAAATCAAGGGCAAAAGAGAAAAAAAGTCGCAAAAAATGCGCGAAGTTTCTATCATCGGTCAGATGCGCGGCTGACGCGGCACTGCGCGCACGGTTGCGCGCCCAGGCCCGGCCTGCTCCACAGAGTAAAAGCCAATGAGATTCCCCGGCTGATGCTGCTGATACAGCTGGCGGACGCGGGACATATCCTTCTCCTCAAAGCGCACAGACAGCCCGCAGCCAATGGCAACAGCCCTTGGGGTGGTCACGATCGACGAAGAGATGCCGCTCATGCGCAGCACCTTTTCAAAGGCCATGACCTGCTGGCGCGACCGAAAGGCCGCAATGCAGAAATTCTCCTCCACGGGTTCTACCTCCTTCCCCTCATCATTAGGATATACAAACGTTTGACTTTTGTTCAGGAGGAAAGCGATGATCTATCTGGACAACGCCGCCACGACCTATCCCAAGCCGCCGCTGGTCACACGGGCGATGACGGGCGTGATGGAGAAATTCGGCGCCAATCCCGGGCGTGGCGGGCATCCCCTGGCTCTACGCGCAGGACGGGTGGTGGAGAGCTGCCGGGAGGAGGCAGCCAGGCTCCTGGGCGTCAGACAACCGGAGCGGGTCATCTTCACCCGCAACTGCACCGAATCCCTCAACCTGGCAATCTCCGGCACGCTGCACCGCGGGGATGAAGTCATCTGCTCCCATGCGGAGCACAATGCGGTCATGCGGCTGCTGGACCGGTACGTCTCTCGGGGCGATATCACCGTGAAGGTGCTCCAGCCGGAGAAGGACGGGCTTATCGACCCGCGGACGCTGCAAAGCGCCATCAGCCCCAAGACTGCGCTGGTCATCATGTGCCACGCCAGCAACGTGACGGGGGTGATTCAGCCCGTCAGCCGCCTGGGGGCTGTGTGCCGCGAAAACGGCGTCCCCCTGCTGGTGGACGCCGCCCAGACCGCAGGCGTGCTGGACGTGACCCTGGAGAGCCTGAATGCAGATATGATCGCCATGCCCGGCCACAAGGGCCTCATGGGCCCCCAGGGAACAGGTCTGCTGGCGTTGCGGGAGGGCGTTGATCCGGAGCCGCTGATGCTGGGCGGCACCGGCTCCGCCAGCGAGAGCTTCCGCCAGCCCGATATCCTCCCCGACCGCTACGAGAGCGGAACGGTCAATCTTCCCGGCATCGCAGGCCTTCTGGCAGGGCTGCGCTTTGTCAGAACCTACCGCGTGCAGATTGCCGAGTATGAGCATGCCCTCAACGAGCGCCTCCGCCGCCAGCTGGCGCAGGTGAAGGGGCTGACTCTCCTGGGGGATGAGGCCGCTCCGCGCGTGGGCATTACCAGCGTCGTCCCTGCCGATGGCGACAGCAGCCGCCTGGCTGACGAGCTATCCGCCAGCGGCATCGCCGTGCGGGGCGGACTGCACTGCGCCCCGGCAGTTCATTCCTGGCTGGGAACGATGCAGTCCGGGGCCGTGCGCTTTTCCGTCGGCCCGTACAACACGGAGCAGGAGATCGACGATACCGCCGCCATCGTTGCCCGGCTGATGAAGGGCTGATCACAGCCGCTCATCGTCCCGCCTGCCGCTTCTGCACATTACGCCCATGGCAAGGCAAACAGCGCCCGGCACGGCATAGAGCGCCGCACCCGTGATGATATACAGCACCAGCATCGTCACGCCATAGAGGAAGTATTTCCTTGCCTTATCCCGCCGAAAGACGAGCTCCAGCACGCCCCCTGCGCCGACGCTGCGTCGCCGACGCTTACCCAGCTCCACCAGCTGCTCATCCGTTGCGGGCGACAGCCTGCCTGCAATATCCAGCAGCGTCTCCCGGGGGATGAGTCGCAGCGGCAGCAGCGTTTGCTCCGCCTTTGCCGCTACCTTGGGTGAAACGCGGCCCAGCACGCACAGCACCGCCCGGTCTGCCTGCCAGCGCCGGATGGAGCGCTGAGCTGCGATCAGCTCTCCGGGGGAAAGTTCCCCCTCCGCAGGCATACGGATGCATATGACCAGCAGCGTTTCATCCCCCTGACGGCAGAGCACGCCGTCCTCTTTGACAGACTGCATCACCAGCGGCCAGCGGCTCTCCAGCAGCAGCGCAGCACGGAAATGCGCTTCCCGCGGCTCTGCAAAGAGCAGCTCCTCCAGCAGCAGCTCTGCGCCGATGCGGCAGCGCAGCGCCTTTTCCCTTTTCTGCACCGTGTGCTTGCGAAAGTGGGTGCGCACCAGCTGCCCCAGTGTCCCCAGCGCAGCGCCCGCCAGCAGTGCAGGTGCTGACAGCCCCCACAGCCACACAAACCATCCCAGCGCCAGGGCGTAAATCAGCACCCTGACCCCCAAACCATCCACAAATTCCGACAGGCGATTCCTGCGCAGGTATTGTTCCATCGCTTCACACTCCATGGTTTACTTTCCACTGAAAATCGGTTATAATATAGACAGAACAGGAAAGCCTGTTCCATGCATCGCACAGGAGGAACCCGCTTCTATGGGCAAGGAACGCATCGGGATCATGGGCGGCACCTTTGATCCCATCCATCAGGGACACATCCGCATGGCCCAGTGTGCGCTGGAGGATGCGGAGCTTGACCGCGTCCTCATGCTGCCCTCCGGCAATCCGCCTCACAAGACAGGCATCACCCCCGCCCTGGATCGCTACCGCATGGTCTATGCAGCCTGCGCGGGCATGAAAGAGCTGGAGCCCTCCCGGATCGAAATTGACCGCGAAGGCGTCATCTTCACGGTGGATACCCTGTCCATCCTCAAGGAAAAATATCCAAAGGCGGAGCTGTATTACATCATTGGCGCCGATACGCTGATGGAGCTGCGCAACTGGCGCGCCTGGGAAAAGGTGCTGACGATGTGCCGTTTCCTGGTTTGCCCGCGCTCCTGGCACTATACCAGGGAAGAACTCCACGCCGAGCGCAGACGCCTCAAGGAGCTGGGTGCACACATCCACATGGTCGATATGGATGTCATCGACGTATCCTCCACCGGCCTTCGCCAGGCCCTGACCGCAGGCGAGGCCGCACCCCTGTTGCCCGTCCAGGTACAGGAATATGCGGCATCCGCCGGATTGTACGGACATGCGCCGCGCATCCCTCAGGGACCCTGGTGGCTGGACAAGCTCTTTACCGAGCTGACCCAGAAGCGCTTCTCCCACACCCTCGCCGTCGCCCACAAGGCGCGCGAGCTGGCTCTGCGCCACCACCTGGACGCCGACAAGGCTGAAATCGCCGGGCTTCTTCATGACTGCGCCAAATGCATGCCCCTGAAGGACATGCAATCGCTCTGCCGGGGGCACCGCCTCACCGCTGACGAGACGATTCTGGAAAGCGGCGCGCTGATGCACTCCATCGCCGGAGCATTCCGGGCTGAAACGGAATACGGCGTCAGTGACCCGGAGGTGATCGAGGCCATCCTCTGCCACACCACGGGCCGTCCAGGCATGTCCCGACTTGCTATGGCCGTAGCGCTGGCAGACAGCATCGAGCCCACCCGCGCGCCCTATCCCCTGCTGGAGGAGGTTCGGACGCTGGCGGACATTTCGCTGGAAAAGGCGCTCCTTCTGAGCATGGAGGGTACCACCAGATACGTCCGCAAGAAGGGCTATTACGTCCACCCCGCCACTCAAAGCACCATCGACTGGCTGAAAACACTGCCTGAAACCCAGGCTTGATCAAAGGAGAAACATATGCAGGATATCGCTGTTACCCAGGCTGTTGCCCAGAAACTCTACGACAATAAGGCCAACCACATCGTCGCACTGGATGTTCGCGAGCTGACGGTGATCTGTGACTACATGGTGATCGCCTCGGGCCGCAACGCCAACCAGGTCAAGGCGCTGGCGGATGACGCAGACGAGTGCATGGCCAAGCTGGGCATCCCGCTGCGCCGCACCGAGGGCGCGAACGAAGGCCGCTGGATCATTCTTGACTACGGCCACATCATCGTGCACATCTTCCATCAGGAGGAGCGCCAGTTCTACAACCTTGAGCGCCTGTGGGAGGATGGCAAGAACAGGCTCGTTCTCCCCTTCGACCAGACGGTTTTGGACTGATGAACGCGTGTATCATCGGCAGCCCGATCGGGCTGATCCGAATCGTTGAGAACGCGGGGGCGATTTGCGCCATCGAATGGACAAAGGACACCCCCTGCGCGCCCCAAACACCCCTGCTCCAGGAGGCCGTCCGCCAGCTGAACGCCTATTTTGACGGCCAGCTGCGCGAGTTTGATCTCCCGTTGCACATGGAGGGCACGCCCTTTCGCATGAAGTGCTGGCAGGCGCTGTGCACCATCCCCTATGGCAAGACGATCTCCTATGGCGAGGAGGCACGGCGCATCGGTCAGCCAAAGGCCGTGCGCGCAGTGGGCGGAGCCAACCACCACAACCCCATCAGCATCGTCGTCCCCTGCCACCGGGTCATCGGCGCAGATGGGACGCTCACGGGATATGGCGGCGGCATGCATATCAAGGCATGGCTGCTGGAGCACGAACAAAAGCATTCCCGGTAAACAAACAGGCAGAAATTTGCTGTTCTTGCAGCATTTCTGCCTGTTTTTGCGTGTTATAGATGAAGGACCCTTTACCAAGTGAAAGGAGGGAACAAGTTGGACCGATCGACGCTTGAGCAGGTCGTCCGCACCTATGCGGACATGGTGTACCGCCTGGCCCGCGTCCACATGGGCAACCCTGCAGATGCGGACGATGTATTCCAGGATGTATTCCTAAAATTCGCCGAAAAATCCCCCGATTTTTCCAGCGAGGAACATCTCAGGGCATGGCTCATCCGGGTGACGCTCAACCGTTGCCGCAGCCACTACCGTTCCAACTGGTGGAAGCGTATCGCACCCCTGGAGGACGCTGTCCATGCTGTCCTCCCCGCCCCGAAGGATCCCATGCTGGATGAGGCTCTGGACAAGCTTCCATCCCGATACCGCACCGTGATCCACCTGCACTATTTTGAAAACTACGATACCAGCGAGATCGCCGCGCTGACCGGGCAAAGAAGCTCCACCGTCCGTTCCCAACTGACCCGGGCGCGGCAAATGCTGGCGCTGCATCTGAAAGGAGAAGCTGATGCTTAAACAAAGATACAATCAGGCTGTATCCGGCATACATGCCGACGAGGAACTGATCCAACGCACGCTGAATACCGCTGCCCGCCCCCGGACAAAATCCGCACCGATCTCCGCAGCAGGGCGACGGCTGATCATCGGCTTTGCGTGCACTCTGGTGCTGATCCTGACGCTCTTGCCCCGGCTGATGCACCCACCCAAGGACATCCTCACCTCTAATGGAGAGCCACCTGCCACGACTGGCGACCTGCTGCCGCTGCGCAGTCCTTCCGATGACCTCACCCTGTCCGTTAGCGATGCGACGCTGGTCAGTAACACAGAACTTTCCCTCATCCTCACCGTGCGGGGCGATAAGGTCGATCCCCGCACGACGATCAACTACAATTACAGAGATCAAAATGGCCTCCTGCCCTACATTTACGGGAGCCAGCGCGAAACGATGAATAGGTACGAGGGGCAGCCATCGAATGAGCGTCGTTTCCGAATCTCGTTTGAAACGAAGGGGCGGCACATCCTGGACGCCCTGGGCCCCACCTTGCATCTGGCCATCGACCGGTACACCATCGGCAACCTGGAAGCCGAAACCGTGCATGAGATCGACTGGAACAACGTTGACTTCACCCTCCAGGAAAGCAGAGAACCGATCATCGACCTGGGCAGCGGACTTTCCGTATGCGGCTTTGGTTTCACCGATGAGGGCTGGCTGATTGTGCAGAGCCGCTGGCCCTATACCGCTCTGGAGCCAACCTATATCATGAACTGGCTATCCCCCGACGGTACAGATTCCGATCGAACCAATATCTACATGCGGGAAGGAAAACAGTACGTCAAAGGCGACTATATATACTCCGACTATACTTTCCCGGTGACTCGCGAGGAACTGGATGGTATAGGGCTTGGCATCGTCTACTGCATTGCTGGTGAGGAAATCCGGGGCAACTGGTCCATCACCGTTGACCTGAGCCACCTGTCCGCCGAATGATGCACAAAAACGGGACTGTCCGCATGGGCAGTCCCGTTTACTTATGCATTTCGGATTTCCATGACCTTGTCCAGGATATCCCCAGCCAGCTCCTTTTTGGTGCGCAACGGGCATTCCACCAAGCCCTCCTTCGTGATGAGGGTGGCGATGTTGGTGTCCACGTTGAAGCCTGCGCCGGGCTGGCTCACGTCGTTGGCCACGATGAGGTCGAGGTTCTTCTTCGCCAGCTTCTTCTGGGCGTTGGCGTGAAGGTTTTCGGTCTCCGCCGCAAAGCCAACGAGGGTCTGGCCCGGCTTTTTCGCTGCACCGACGGCAGCAGCAATGTCCGGGTTCTCCACCAGCTCAATGACGAAGGGCTGGCCATCGTGGGCCTTCTTGTGCTTCTCCTGGTAGGTGACGGCAAAGCGGTAATCCGCCGGGGCCGCCGCCTGGATGATCACGTCCATCTCCGGCGCGCGGCTGGTCACCGCGTCATAGAGCGCCTGGGTGGATTCCACCCGGACGAGCTCGACGCCTTCGGGCACAGCGGCCGTGGTGCTTCCCGCCACCACCGTAACCTGCGCGCCGCGCTTCAAAGCAGCCTCCGCCACCGCAAAGCCCATCTTGCCAGAAGAATCGTTGGTCATGTAGCGCACGGGGTCAAGACGTTCGCGGGTCGCGCCGGCAGTGACCATCACGCGAAGGCCCGCCATATCCTGCACAGGACACAGCAGCGCCGCGATGGCCTCCACGATGGCGGCAGGCTCGCTCATGCGTCCGGAGCCCGTATCGCCGCAAGCAAGGAAGCCCGCATCCGGACCGACAAACTGCACCCCTCTCTTCCTGAGCACGGCGCAGTTCTCCTGTGTGACCTCCGCCGTCCACATGCCGGTGTTCATGGCAGGCGCAACAAGGAGGGGGGCCTTGGTCGCCAGCATGGTGGTGGACAGCATGTCATCCGCAATGCCGTGGGCCATCTTGGCCAGGATGTTGGCCGTGGCCGGGGCAATCACGAACACGTCGGCACGCTTTGCCAGAGCGATATGCTCCACCTCCCACGTAGCGGGACGAGCAAAGGTATCCGTCACCACAGGGTGGTTGGAGAGCGTCTCGAAGGTCAGGGGCTGCACAAATTCCGCGGCGGATTTTGTCATGATGACGTAGACCTCCGCCCCCAGCTTGCGCAGACGGCTGACGACCTCGCAGGCTTTATAGGCTGCGATGCCGCCCGTCACCCCCAGAACGACGCACTTCCCCTTCACATCACAGCTCATTGGAAGTCGCTTCCTCTTCCTCCACCGGACGCTCAAAGGCCAGCAGGCCGCGGTTGATCTCCTCCACCGCCGTCTTGAGAGGCTTCATGCCGGTGTTGTCAATGAGAGGTTGGCTGCCGCCCACAATCTGACGGCCGCGCTTGCTGGCCTCCACCACCAGGGTGTAGCGGGAATCGGAATGCTCCAGCAGTTCCAGAACGTTGGGATTGACGATGGACATAGGTGTATCCTCCTTCTATTTCTGCACCGGCTGTGCGGTGGTGTTCACTTATTCCTCGGGTACTTCCACCGTGTAGTAGGTGGTGGAATGCTTCTGGGCCTCGATGATGCCCTGCAGGGCCTTCACGCAGGTATCCAGGTCATCATTGATGACGTTGTACTGGTACTTATCCTTCTGGGTCAGCTCCCAGATGGCATTGTGGAGACGGGTCTCGATGGCCTCGGGCGTTTCGGTACCGCGCCCGGTCAGGCGTTCGCGCAGCGCCTTCAGGCTCGGGGGCAGGACAAAGATGCTCACCTTCTCCTTCTCCGAAGCAATGACATTCAGCGCGCCCTGCACATCAATGTCCAGCACCACATTCTCTCCGCGGGCAAGGCGCTCATAGACCTCGCTGCGCAGCGTGCCGTAGCGATTGCCGTGCACATGGGCATGCTCGACAAAAGCCTCCTGGGCGATCAGCTCCTCAAAGCGCTCCATGGTGACAAAGTGGTAATCCACACCGTCGGTTTCTCCCGGACGCGGCGCGCGGGTCGTCGCGCTGACGGAGAACACGAGGCTCGCATCCTCCTTCATCAGCCGCTTGATCAGCGTGCCCTTACCCGTACCGGAGGGGCCGGAGATCACCAGCAGCATGCCCTTGCGTTGTTCGCTCATCTTGTGTATTCCCCCAAATCACACTGCATTGCAGGGGCTTTGTCCCCTGGCGTGTGGATTACACTGCATTCTGAATCTGCTCGCGCAGCTTCTCGATCTCGCTCTTGAGATCGACAACGCACTGCGCAATCGCCGCATCAGAGCACTTCGATCCGATGGTATTCGTCTCGCGGTTCATCTCCTGAATCAGGAAGTCCATCTTCTTGCCCGTCTCGCCATCCATATCAAGGTAGCGGCGCAGCTGGTTGATGTGGCTGTCCAGGCGTGAGAGCTCCTCATCGATGGCACACTTGTCAGCCATCAGAGCGACCTCCTGGGCCAGACGCGCCGGATCTACCGGCTCGATGGGCAGCTTTGACAGCCGGTCCAGCAGGCGCTGGCGGTATTCCTCCACCACCTTGGGCGCATAGCCGATGATCTGCTGGCGCAGTGCCGCCGCGCTGTCCAGATGGCACGCCAGATCGCTGCGCAGATTCTCGCCCTCCCGGACGCGCATGTCATCCAGCTGGGCGATGGCGCCCTGCATCGTTTCAGCACACAGGGCCAGCACGGCTTCCTCATCCATGGTAGCCTCAGTCACGGTGGTCACGCCCTCCAGGGCCATGAGCCGGGTGACGGTCATATCGTCCGCCGCGCCAGTGGCTTCGCGGATGGCCTTCGCCGCCTCCACATAGGCTGCTGCCAGAGCGGTGTCCGTCTCAACCTGGCGGGTCGCGCCGTCGATCTTGCGGACTGTGATGTACACATCCACATGACCGCGCACCAGCGCCGCAAGCGCCTTGCGCACGCTGTCCTCCAGGAACGCGAGGCTGCGCGGCAGTCGAATCGCCAGATCCAGATAGCGGTGGTTCACCGCTCGCAGTTCAACCGTGACCTCCCAGGATTCCCTCTGCCGCTGGCACCGGCCATACCCCGTCATGCTCCGCATTGAAGACACCTCCCTGAGTCTATCATTATAGCACGGTCAGCAAGGGTTTTCAAGGCCTTCCGGCAGGATTTTCCCCACAGGCCGGCAGGATTTTCCCCACAGGCCGACGAATTCCTTTCCATCATTCTCCCTGGAGGAACGCCATGTTTGGACTGATCGTTTCCGAGCCCAGCCGCAGCGCTGCTCTGCGCAAGTCCCTTTGCGCCCGCCTGCATGATTTCGATCTGCCCCTGACTGCCTTCACCGACACGCCCGCGCCGCTGTTTCTGCCAGTCATGACCCGGGCTTCCTTCCTGCGCAAAGCCTCCGCCGCACTGCTGCAGCCGGGGCAGCCCCTTCCGGCGGAAGCGCTGATGGCGTTTCTCGGCGATGGCCCGCTGGTTGGCAACGTCCTGCGGCGGTATCTGTTCCTGCAATTGTCGCTCCTGCCCTATCTGCGCCCGGGGCGGGAGGTAACACCGTTGGAGGGCTTTTTCCTTTTGGGAGAGGACATGCTCGTCGTTCCCGTTTCGCAGGAGGACACGGTGGATGTGCAGCTGCCGCCCGGCGTATGGACGGAACTGAACGGCGCCTGCCATGAGGGACGACTGCGGGAGATGCGAGGCTACAACGAGATGCCTGTGCTTGCGCGGGAGAATGCGCTCATCCCCATTGGTGTGAACGACCGCTCAACAAGTCATGATGACGCGGATCAGGTGACGCTGCACTGGTTCCAGCCTGCCGGCGCAGCCCAGTGCACGCTGGCTGATGGAACACAGTACTGTGCCATGCTGTCAGGCGGACGTGCCGTCATCAAAACAAAAGCTGACAAACCCTATCATCTTATTGTGCACAGGGACGGCATGGAGCATCTGATTTGATCAAGGGGAGGTATTTCAAATGAAGAATGTAACGCCCGGCATGCTGACTGACCAGGGCATCTGCCCTACCTGCTACAACAGAGCCCACAATTACTGTCTGACTGGCGATGAAACGGATAAAACCCTCTTTGAAAATACGTTGTTCAAATGCATCCTCGTGCACGAACCCCGTGCAGATGGACATGCCATCATCGTCAGTCAGGCCCACTATAAGGACATGATGGACATCCCTGACGAGCTGTGCCGGGAAGTGTTTCTGTTCGCCAAGAAAGCCATGAATGCTATCCGGCAGGTTTACAACGCAGAAAGTGTGTATCTGTGCACCATGTGCGATGGCCCCATGAACCATTTTCATGTACAGCTCATTCCCCGCTACAATTTTGAGCGTCGCGGCTCACGAAATTTCATCAAGGAACGAAAGCCCTACTTGGATGATCGTGCAAAGATCGACGCGCTGCGGGCTATGCTGGCTTAACCCTTGACTTTCCCTCCCATTCGCGGTACAATAGCTGCTGCGAGGTGGCAAGGCGATCGCGTGTCCTTTGTGGCATGAGGAAAGTCCGAGCACCATAGGGCAGGATGCCGGCTAACGGCCGGTGGAGGCGACTCCAAGGAGAGTGCAACAGAAATAAACCGCAGGGCGTTTGACCCGTTGGTCATCCGTGCCACACGGATGGAAAGTGGTCATCCGTTTCTGTAAGGATGGAAAGGCGAGGTAAGAGCTCACCCGCGGCTTGGCGACTTGTCCGCGCTGTAAACCCCATCCGGTGCAAGATACGTATGAGGACACATGCGGCTGCCCGTCGCGTCCTCGGTATCGCTTGAGCCTGCGCGGCAACGCCAGGCCTGGATAGATGATCGACCCTCGACAGAACTCGGCTTACTGTCACGCTCGCATGGGGGCTTCGTCCCCCTTCTTTTTCTTCCCCACGAATGAACGGAGGTGTTCTCCCTTGAAGCATACCATGCGTATCCTGTGCCTGATGATGTGCCTGATGCTTTTTTTCGGCACTGCGCTGGCCTATCCGGCAGGCTTCCTGGTATATCACGGAGACCGCGAGGTCAACCGTATCGCCATCACCGTGGATGATATCTACGATGCCAACGTTCTGCGCGCGATGCACGAGCTGAGCGTGGAGCTGGACTTCCCCATCACCTACTTTGTCCTGGGCACGCAGATCCGCGAATCGGATAAGGATATTTGGGAGGATGTGATCGCCCGGGGCGGCGAGGTAGGCAATCATACCTGGAAGCACCCCTACCTCACCCGCATCTCCATCCACAACGCCCGCAACCAGATTCTCCTCACCCAGGAGGCCTGGGACAATCTGCTGGGCTACCACTATCCCCTGCGCCTGCTGCGTCCGCCCTTTGGCTATTACAAGGAGGGCAATGTCAATCTGCTGGACATGTTCTACGAATATGGCGTAGAAAAGACCGTCATGTGGGACGTGAGCTACACCGATCCGGCAGAGGCCCGCAAGGCCACACAGAACGGCTCCATCCTGCTCTTCCACACCAACTACGAGGATCTGGAGTGCCTCAAGGTGCTCATCCCGCAGCTGATCGAGGACGGCTACGAACTAGTGACGGTATCGGAGCTGCTGGGCATGGAGCCCATTGAAACAAGCGAAGAGAAGTATGTTTTCCCCTATCGGTAAGAACAATCATCCGGCGCGAGGCAATGTTCCCACGCCGGATGTTGCTTTTTCATGCAGGCAAAGGAGAGAGTGCCCATGTCACATTCAACCGTCTTTGTATCCCTGCGGGATGAAAACGGGCTTGACTGCAGCTACGCCCGGGTGCACAAGGGTGACAGCAGTGTTCTGATCGTGCTGCGTGGAACCGAGTGCGGCGTTTTCGACAACAGTCTGGCGCACTGGCACTATCTGCTGCTCAAGCACTACCCCTGCGACGCCCATGCGCTGCGCGATTTCTACAAGCTCATCGGCAAGATGTGCGCCAAATCACCGCAAAGCAAGTACTTCGGCCCTCACAAGGACGAAGACAACCGGATGGTGGTCACTACCGGCGGCTCGGAGCACATGCTGCAGCCCGAAGAAAGGTCAACCTACGAAGCGCGATATCAGGCGTTCAAGGTTTTTGTAACAGCGCAGCGGGAGCGCTTCTGAGCATATCAAAGGGGAAAAGCCGCAGATGGCTTTTCCCCTTGCTGTTATGGTAAATAAGCGATCTCCCGCCCATAGGCGTCATACAGATAGGCTGCATCGTCCTTCGATTTGTGCCAGACCTTCTCATCCGGCCAGACGATATCGCCGGGAACCTCCGAGGACTGGGTGCTGACCAGCAGCTCCGCACCGGGGGCAAGCATGGTTCCCGCAGGCAATACCAGCTGCTGCCCTCCGCGATCACTGCGCAGATAGCAGCCGCTGAGATCGACAGCCTGCACGCTGTCATTCCGGATGCGGATATGATCCGCCTTGGCATCGCGGCCCGTGAGAACAATACCCGTCATCTGCGCAGGGAATTCGCCATAGCCCATCAACTGCGCCGAGGCCTTGCCATTTTCCAGCGTCACCAGCACGCCGGCCTGCGCATGCTGTGTCTGGGCAATCTGCGCGCCTGCACCCATGAGCAGCTTCACCACACGGTTGGCCGGGGTGTCGGGTTCCTCGGTACTGTTGGTGCTGATGACGGCAATCTCCGGCTGCACCACACGGACGAGCGCCTCAGAGGTCGCATCACTCTCGCCGTGGTTACCGACCTTGAGCACCTGGCATGGCGGAATCATCCCGGCTTTGAGCAGCTCTTCTTCCTCTGGGAACTCCATATCGCCCGTGAGCAGCATCCGTCCGCCGCCGCCCTCCGCCAAAAGGACAAGGGAATTGCAATTCTCCGTCTCTGAAGCGCTCAAAGGGCCAAGAACGGTCAGCGTTCCGCCGTCCAGTGGGATCGTATCACCCGCCTGCAACCATTGCACGGCCTGATTGCGCAGCGCCGCCGCCATCACGGCGGGGTGCTTCTTTTCCTTCACATCGGTATAGTAGGCGGGCGCATACCAGTGTTCCACCTGGATGGAGGAGGTTGCCAGCGTCAGCGCACCACCGCCATGATCCTTGTCAGTGTGGGTGATGATTACGCCTGTGAGGTGGGTCACGCCCAAATTGGTCAGCGCACAGGACAGCTTGCCCCAGCTCTCCTCCGTGCCGGTATCAATCAGATAGGTCGTCTGCCCGGATTGCAGCAGGATGGCGTCCGCCTTGCCCACATTGACAGCAAAGAGCGTCAGCGGCTTTTCCTCAGCAGAGGCGGATGAGCCCAGAAGCATCAGTGCCAGCAGAACAAATATCAAACGCATTGCATCGCCCCCTTTACATAGTAAACGAGTGTGAATATAACATTCTTCCTGCTTGATGAAAATTCCTTCTCATGCTACAATGGTTTCAGGAGTTGATCACATGGAACACTGGATGCATTTGGCGATTGAGGAAGCCCGGCTCGCCGCGCTGGAGGGAGAAATCCCCGTCGGTGCGGTGCTGATCAAAAATGGCGAGGCCATCTGCCGCGCCCATAACCGCCGGGAAGCCCTGCACGATCCCACCGCCCATGCGGAAATGCTCTGCTTGAAGGAGGGCGCACGCCTCCTGGGTGATTGGCGGTTGCGCGGCTGCACGCTCTACGTCACCCTGGAGCCCTGCCCCATGTGCGCCGGAGCGATGGTCATGAGCCAGCTGAGCGAGTGCGTCTATGGCGCATCGGATGAGCGGCAGGGCTGCTGCGGCAGCATCTACGACCTGCCGGGCGATGCAGCTTTGCAGGGCGTGACGAGCTGGCATGGCGGCGTCCTGGCTGAAGAATGCGCCGCCCTGATGACAGATTTCTTCGCCCGGCGCAGAAAGGCTATGCCATGAGCCGTTTTAACGATGTAACCCATCCGCGATGCCGCGAGCTGGATAAAAAGTCGCACAGTGGTTGAGGCCGGCCTGGGCGCTGATGGGCTGCGGAAGGAGATGAATGCGATGGATTTTCAAGCCTTTGTCAATGATATTCAGACGAACCGCTGGAATGTCTTTGGTGCAGAGGTGTATCAAGGCGGCAAGCTGCTGCACCATTTCGGCGACACCACGTCACACCGACACCCGATTTATTCCGCCACAAAGACAGTGACGTCCATCGCTGCCGGTATGGCGCAGGACGAAGGGCACATCGACCTGAACCGCTGCATCCTGGATTACCTGCCAGAAATTGCGGTCTCTGCCATGCCTGACGCACAACGGAACGCCTACCGCCCCATTACCCTCAAACGCCTGATGACCATGTCCGTGGCAGGGTATCCCTTCCGCGCAGAAGGAGCAAGCTGGCTGGCAGCAGCGCTGTCCTATCCTCTGAAGGATACGCAGCAGCGGGTCTTCGATTACAGCAACATCCCGGCCTACCTGGTTGGC
Source organism: Clostridia bacterium (assembly GCA_017481825.1). Classification (GTDB taxonomy): domain Bacteria; phylum Bacillota; class Clostridia; order Christensenellales; family Aristaeellaceae; genus UBA11524. The sequence goes on along the minus strand of JAFUOR010000120.1, from coordinate 7,736 downwards.
GTAGCCGTCGCCCGCGCGGTGGATGAATCCCTCGAAAGCTATCTCGAACGTAAGCTCTTCCGTCCCCTGGGGATTGTGCATCCCATCACCGCCCACTGCCCGGACGGCTATTTCTACGGCGCATCCGGTATGGAGCTGACCGTCCACGACCTGAGTCAAATCGGCCTTATGCTGATGCACAGCGGCGAGTATGCCGGGCAGCGCATCCTGTCGGAATCCTATGTGCGCCAGGCCACCGCCGTGCAGCAGATGAACCGCGAGGGCGGCTACGGCTACTTCCTTTGGAAATACCGAAATGGTTTCAGCATCAACGGCAAGTGGAAGCAGAAGTGCTACGTTCTGCCGAAGGAAGGACTGGTCATCACCTATCTCGCCCACATCGAGGAAGACTGCCCGGAGCTCAAGGAAAGTATGGAAAAGCACATTCTCGGATGATGCCTGCATGAGCAAGTACCATAAAACAGTTGCAGCCACGGTAATTTTGCTTACCGTGGCTTGCTTTATCGTATTCGTCATGATGGCCTGCAATTTACCTTTCCATCATTTGTTCCAATATTTCCGGGGATAACGGGCAGACGTTCCCCTTGTTTACCCATTGAATTTGTCCCATGGGTGTGGCATGACCGTCCTTGACAAAAATGGCGCTTTCATCCGCCATGGCACAAATGGGCAAATTTTGTTCTACGGAAACCTGCCGCAGGGTTTGCAGCAATCCCTGACTGTCTTGCTGGACATGTGCTTTGACAGTGATATCGGCCAGTCCCAGCCCGTCATAGGGCACAAGGGATTCCCATATGTCAAGAGCGCGTTTGGCCATGTTGCTTGAACCCGCACTCACGCCCAAAATGACTGCACAGCTCTTGCAGATTTCTTCCTTTATGCCTTTCTCGCAAATCAGCTGAAATTGCTGCACCGCATGGCCGCCCATCAGAAATATGCAAGACGCCTCCCGAATCAGCCGCTGGGCATCCAAAGCATCCGTTCTGTTATCAATCACGCAGTATCGCTCAAAAGCCATATTGCATTCCACAAACATGCCGTGCATCCCGGCTGCGTCGCTGTCATTTCTTTCAGCATCCGAAGGCCAAGCGCTTACAAAAACAAGACTATCCCGAACGGACAGTTCCTCTTTGAGCCGCTCAGCGATATCATTAGGAAAGTGACGAGTTGGGAACCCGCTGAAAAATCCTAACAGATGCGCATTCATAACCGTTTTCTCCTATGGACCAAATAACGATTGTAATATAACAACAATCCTCTTTTATTCCGTTTTACAGTATTTGAGCAGCTTCTCCGTGACGATTGCCATATCCTCGGTCGTGCCAACCGTCACCCGCAGCCAGGGTTTGAGCCTGGGCGCCTTGAAATGACGCACCAGAATACCCTCCTGGCGCAGTGCCAGCTGCACGGGGGCAGCGTCCTCCGCATCGGCTTTGACGAACAGGAAATTCGTCGCGCTGGGCAACACGGTGATACCCGCATCCTTCAGCCGGTCACGGCAGGCGTCGCGGTCACGGCAAATCTGATGCACCCTGTCCTCCGTGTAGGCCGTATCCAGAATGGCGGCCTTACCCGCAGCTTGCGCCAGGCGATCCAGCGGATAGCTGTTGAAGCTGTCGCGGATGCGCCGCATGGCAGCGATCAGCCGCGGACTGCCGATGACATAGCCAATGCGCATGCCTGCCAGCGCGTGACTCTTGCTGAAGGTGCGGGTAATGAGCACATTATCGTACTCCTCCAGCAGCCTGACCGCCGTTTCCGATGCAAAGGCGGCGTAGGCCTCGTCCACCAGGAGGACGGCGTCGTGCGCTTTGGCATGGGCCGCCAGCTTACGAACCTCTCCCTGGGCCAGCAGAATGCCAGTGGGGGCGTTGGGATTGGCCAGGGCAATCGGACAGCCCTGCATGAGGCCCTCCACGTCCACGGTGAAGTCTGCCTTCAACGGCACCGTCTGATAATCCACGCCGAACAGATCGCTGTACACCGGGTAGAAGGAGTATGTCACGTCCGGCGCAACAAGCTTCTTGCCGGAGAAGAAGGCCGCGAAAGCAAATGCCAGCACCTCGTCCGAACCGTTGCCGCAGAAAACGCATTCCGGCGCCACGCCGTTCACCCGGGCAATTGCTTCGCAAAGGGCGGAAGCTTCCATATCCGGATAGAGCCGCAGACTGTCCTGCGCCACCGCAGCGATGGCTTCAGCCACCCGAGGCGATGGCGGATAGGGATTCTCATTGGTGTTGATCTTGATGAGCTTCACGTTTTTGGGCTGCTCGCCCGCCACATAGGGGGTCAGGCGCAACGCCAGATCGCTCTCGTATGCCATAATAGCCTCCTGACAAGCAACTTGCCTGTGTCACTGCATGATTCGCTAAAATTTGTTATAAAATCAAAAAGTTGTACTATACAACCTGACTTCATCAGCTCGGTAGCTTCTATCTATCCACTTATCTCTTTGCTCTTTCGGAACATCAATAATCATTTCTTCTGGGCCATACATATCATTAACCAAATCTTCTTTCAGCAATTTCATGCCTTCTTCTCCCGATATATAACAGCGAAGCCATGTTTGCTCCTCATTCAGCACAAATCCATTACTGACATAGAATTGGTTTGCAGGAACGTCTTGTTGTGTCCATACTTCACAATAATGAATATTCAACTGCAACAATCTCTGTTTTACACTCAGCCATAATTGCTTTGCGACCTTCATTTGGCGATATTCGGGCAGTACGCCTAAGTGCCAGATAACAGCTCCTCTTTCGCCCTTGTTGCAAGTTAAATCCTTTGAATCAATTTCTACATCAATAAATCCAATAATGCGGTCATCTTCCTCAGCCACAAGACAAATGGACGGATGTTCATAAATATCTTTTTTTGTTTTCACATCATTATAATATGAACAATCCAAGAAAGACACGACCCTACAATAGAGCCACGCTTTTTCATCGGATTCTTTATAATCTCTAATTTCCACGCTATGCTCCCTGTCAAATTCAAGTTTTCACCTGCCAGTTTATAGCCTACGCACCGGCACGCCCTCACGTGCCAGATAATCCTTCAAATCGCTGATCTTCATGATGCCAAAGTGGAAGAGCGTCGCCGCCAGCGCCGCATCCGCACCTCCAATAGTGAGTGCATCCCGGAAGTGCTCCAGCTTGCCCGCGCCGCCGCTGGCGATCACCGGGACCCCCACCGCGTCCGCAATGGTGCGAGTCACATCCAGTGCAAAGCCCTCGCCCACGCCGTCGGTGTCCATGGAGGTCAGCAGAATTTCACCAGCACCGCGCTTCACGCCTTCCACGGCCCATTCCACCGCATCCTTGCCGGTATTGATGCGTCCGCCGTTGACATACACGTCCCAGCCGCCGCCCATGCGGGCCTTCACGTCCATCGCCAGCACGATGCACTGGCTGCCGAATTTCATCGCGCCTTCGGTGATGAAATCCGGATTCCTGACCGCCGGGCTGTTGATGGAAACCTTGTCAGCCCCCAGGCGAAGGATATTGCGAATCTGCTCAATCTCGCTGATGCCGCCGCCCACCGTAAAGGGAATGAACACCTGCTCCGCCACGCGGCTGACCACATCAAGCATCGCGCCGCGCTTTTCATGGGAGGCGTTGATATCCAGCAGGACGAGCTCGTCTGCCCCGGCTTCATTGTAGCGCACGGCGGCCTCCACCGGGTCGCCCGCATCGCGGATATCGACGAAATTGACGCCCTTGACCACACGCCCATCGCGAATGTCAAGGCACGGAATGATACGCTTGGTCAGCATGCAGCCTCCCCCTTCCATTCTGCAAACCGGCGGAGCATACGCAACCCCGCCTCGCCACTCTTTTCCGGGTGGAACTGCGTCGCCATGACATTCCCCTTGCAGATGGCTGCCGTGAATGTCTGGCCGTAGGTGCACGTCGCCGCCGTCCATTCGTCCGACACGTCCGCCATGCAGTAGCTGTGCACGAAATAGACGCAGATTTCGTTGCCCGCGTCGGGCTCGTCGCCCTGGTCAAACAGGGGGCAAGCGCGGGTGGCAAGGGTGTTCCATCCCATATGCGGGATTTTCAGCCCATGATCCTCCAGGCGCGTGATCGTGCCCGGAAAGAGTCCCAGCCCGTCAAAATGACCGTTCTCGTCGCTATGCTCAAACATCATCTGCATGCCCAGACATATGCCAAGGACGGGCTTGCCTTCCTCCGCCGCCCTGAGCAGCGCTGCGTCAAGGCCGGTCTGGCGGATACGGTTCATGGCGTCCTCAAAGGCGCCGACGCCGGGCAGGATCACATGATCCGCTGCCGCAATGATCTGGGGGGAATCCGTAATGACAGCTTCATATCCCAGATACTCAAAGGCCTTCTGGACGCTGCGGAGATTGCCCATCCCATAATCGATGATGGCGATCATAGCGTACCTCCTCACTGTCGCACTCTACCGTGCTAAAGTATGCTCCTGTATTATGACGCATGATGACGGGAATGTCAAGAGGGTTATGGCATTCAGTACATATTGAAAACATCCCTCATTCATGCGCCGCATGCACAAAGCCAAGGCGCTCGCGATGCAGCTCAAAGAGCGCCATCAGCTTTTCGCCGAAGACATAGAGATCCTTGTGCCACGGATGACCAAGAATGCCATAGGAAAGGTCTTTGGCGACGAAAAAGCAGTAATTGCCATCCGGATAGTAGGACGGAAAGAAGGCCTCGCCCTCCGAACCCCAGTCATGCCGCTCACCTGGCCGGTAGACGTAGGCAGGGTGCCTCCAGTCCAGCGCGTAGATTTCCTCATCACCGGCTGCCTGCAGCATCTCCTCTACCAGACTTTCACATTCCAAATCCCACACCAGCTCCGGCAAATTATACACCACATGCGGCTGACTGATTCGGAAAGGGATGGTAAAGGCATCCACAGATGGATGAAAATCAAAGGCATCGTAGATCTGCGACCATATGCGATCATATTCATCGCTGAATGGGACGACGCGCATTCCTTCCCCCTCCTTTCAGCACGAGGATATTATATCATGCGGAATGTGAAAATCAAAGCAAAATGTGATTGATCATGGCATTTATGCCGTTCCGAAGAAGCATGCCAGGATAGCCACAACCACGATTCTGGTACTTTGTGAAAAATCATGTCAAGAATACTTGACAAGAACCCAAAGTAGTGGTATGATTCATTTGTCAAGAAAACTTGACAATATGCAAAGAAAACTTGCAGGAGGAAATCATGATGAACCGCGAAGAAATTCTGGCACGCAGCCAAAAAGAGAATCACAATAAGCTTGACGAACGCAGCAAGAACATCCAGACCAAGGCCAACAGCATCTCGCAGGGTGCGGGTATGGTGATGTGTGTCCTGCTGGGCGCCATCGCTCACGCTGTTACGCACGATATCAAATACATGAACCTGGCCATGTCCCTGTACTTGAGCATGTTCGCCGCAGAACGCATCTGCTGCGCTGTTATGGAAAAGAACCGCGGCCAGTGGGTGTTTGCTGGCATCGTCACTACCGTTGCGGTTGCCACCATCATTACATTCCTACTGTCCCTTTTTGGCATCATGTGAGGCAAGTTATGGAAGACAAGCTGATTCTCAAAAACCGCATCCGTGTCGCCCGGGCTGAACGGAACATTTCGCAAGGTGAACTGGCGAAAATGGTGGGTGTGTCGCGACAGACAATCAGTTCCATCGAAACGGGTGCCTTTAATCCAACGGCAAAGCTGGCACTGATTCTGTGCATCGCACTGGATAAGAAGTTTGAAGACCTGTTCTATTTTGACTGATCATACAGGAGGCAAAGACCGTGAAAATGTCTGAAGGTATGGGTGCACTGATCGGCAGCATTGTGGGCGCGCTTGGCACGGGTATCGCGATTTTCTTCACAGGCAGTCCGCTGTGCTGCCTGATCGGCCTGGGCGGGTATCTGGCAGGCTCCCGAATTGGCAAGGCTGTGGCGGGAGGCAAGGGAAAGTGAGCATCATCGAAACGCTGCTGGAGAAGCATCCCATCCGCAAAACCAACACCCAGAAGGAAGCTTTTCGCACCTGGATGGTTGAACAGGCAGAAAAGATGGGCTATGCTGCGCAGGTGGAAACCGCTGGTCAGAACAAGAATGTTGTCATTGGTGATCCAGAAACAGCAGACGTCATCTTCTCTGCGCATTATGATACGCCGCCAGTCATGCCTTGGCCCAACATCGTGCTGCCCAAAACATTCCCGTGTTTCTGGGCTATCAGATCGCCAGCGTCCTGCTGATGGTCGTTGTGTGCGCACTGCTGAGCGGTGTGGTTGGCTGGCTGACAGGAAATACAGAGATCAGCAAGACGGTTTTCAAGATCACGCTGATTGCAGAAGCGCTGCTGATGATCCTCGGCCCTGCCAACAAGAACAACGCCAACGACAACACCTCCGGTGTGGCAGCGGTGATGGAAATCATGGCTCGTCTGACCGAAGAACAGTGCAGCAAGGTCGCGTTTCTCCTCTTTGACAATGAGGAGAAGGGACTGCTTGGCTCCGGCGCATACGCCCGGAAGCATAAGGCGGTCAAGCAAAATAAGCTGATCATCAACATGGACTGCGTGGGGGACGGCAAGCACATCCTGTGCTTCGCCAACAAACGGACACGTAAGCTGCCCGTGTTCCCTGCGCTAAATGCTGCCATGGAGGCACAAAGTGGGCGTTATTTCCTGATGAATGAGCTGGAAAAGAGCATCTACCCCTCTGATCAGAAACATTTCCAGTATGGTGTTGCCGTATGCGCCTGTCAGAAATCGGAGCTTTTCGGGTACTACTGCGATAAAATTCACACTGCCAAGGATACGGTGTGTGAACAGGTCAATCTGAACTTTATAGCAGATGGAATGGTACAATTCGTCGGTCATATATAAACCAAATCAACGCTGAACACTTTAGGTCAACCATATTTTTACCGCATTTAAGGATCGAGGAAATTAAACAATGCTGGAAACGAAAGATTTGATTTTGCGGCAAGGTACCGCAAATGATGGGCACGATCTATACCGCAATCTGTGGAGCCGCGCGGAAGTCTTCCGCTACATGTTCAACAAACCCAGTCCGAACGAAGCAGCAGGCCTCAGCCGCACCGCTGCCTATGCCGAGATGCACAAGGAGGTAAGTACGGAGTTCTTTGTTTGCGAAAAGGCCTCCAATCAGGTAATCGGCATCGCAGGCATCAAAGAACTGAACCCGGGCCACTGGACGATCACAGACATCGCCATCGGCCCCGATTTTCAAGGCAAGGGCTTTGGGAAGCAGGTTGTGAAGGTGTTGACAGCGCTGGCCTTTGATTCCCATGGAGCGACGACGATTGCCTATGACTGCTTTCGTCAAAATACCGCCTCGAAGCAGCTTGCACTCTCCTGCGGATTTATTTACTCACATTCAGAACCAGCTGAATTGCAGAAGAACGGCGAAAACGTGACGCTGGACTATTACATACGCAACAAATAGGCTACAGATTACATTTATAAGAAACATAATCAATATCAGTCCGGAGGCATTGCGCGTGATGCCCCGGGCTGTTCTATCAAGCACCCATCAACTTTGTAAGGGTTCACCCGCCCATGCGCGAATTCACTCCTCCGGCAAAAACAAAAAAGGAAGCATTTCTGCTTCCTTAAAGGGGATCCGGCAGCGACCTATCCTCCCGGGCCGTGTCCAGCCAAGTACTTTCGGCACTGGAGAGCTTAACTTCTGTGTTCGGTATGGGAACAGGTGGG
>JAFUOR010000119.1 GCA_017481825.1 Clostridia bacterium | reverse complement strand
CGGCGGATGAACATGAACGAGAACACGGTGTCCGCCATCATGGCACGGGCACGGCAGAAGCTCAAGGGGATTCTGGCGGAGGAGTTGTGACCTTTTGCTGCTGCGCGCTGGTCATCCGGCAAGCGCCAAGCCAAAACACGGGAGAAGGCCTCCTGCGTGCAATACCAAGCGATCATCTGCGTATAAATGTGTGAAACGAAATCGGATCAATGGAGGTTTTCCAATGTACTACAAGCTGAAACCACAGTATCTTCTTCGCGGATGGGAGAAGCTCCCCTATGCGTTGGTCGACAGCAAAACCGCGCAGACAGAGTTTCTCGCAGCTCCGGAGATGGAACTCCTGTCGCTTTGCAATGGCAAAGTGGATCTGTCCCTGCCGCTGGTTTCGCAGAAGATCCGGGACATGATTCCGCGCCTTGAGAAATATGGTATTATTGAGCACTGCGAGAGGGGCGACGGAATTCTTCCGGAGCAGGAGTACCGCAAATATCCCGCGCGGTATATCCGAACGGCGCACTGGTCGATCACCGGACGCTGCAACTACCGCTGCAAGCACTGCTATATGTCCGCACCGGACGCAAAGTACGGCGAATTGTCCCACGAGGAGATCATGTCCATCGTGCAGCAGCTGATCGACTGCGGCGTGATGGAGGTCTCCCTGACGGGCGGCGAGCCGCTGGTGCGCAGTGATTTCATGGAAATCGTGGATGCGCTGCTGGCAGGCGGTATTCGCATCACGACCATCTACTCCAACGGCCGGCTGGTGACGGATCAGCTGTTGGACGCACTTGCCCAGCGTGGGATCCATCCGGAATTCAACATGAGCTACGACGGCGTGGGCTGGCATGACTGGCTGCGCGGGATCGACGGTGCTGAGCGGATTGTGGAGGACGCTTTCCTCCGCTGCAAGGCCAAGGGATTCCCGACCGGCGCGGAGATGTGCATTCATCAGGCGAATAAGCATACCCTGCGGGAAACCGTCAAGCGTCTGGCGGAGCTGGGCTGCAGCTCGCTGAAGACCAATCCTGTGTCCGACGTGGGCGCGTGGAAGGAAATCGGCTACGGCGAGTCCATCACGACTGAGGAGCTCTATCAGCTGTATTTGGATTACATCCCACAGTATTATGAGGACGGCATGCCCTTATCCATTCAGCTGGGCGGCTTTTTCAGTGCTTCGCCCCGATATCCCAAGGAGTACGATATCCCCAGCATCAAGAGCTGCTCGGATGCGAGCAAGACCTGTGTCTGCGGTCACGCGCGGATGGTGATGTACATCTCCGCCGAGGGCCGCACGCTGCCCTGCATGGCGCTCTCGGGCATGGATATCCAGCAGGAGTTCCCCCTGATCGGCGAAATCGGTCTGGCAGCCTGTCTTTCCGACTCACGCTACATGCGTCTGCTGGACACCCGCGCATCGGAATGTCTGGAGCACAACCCCGAGTGCAGAAACTGTGAGCATGCGCTGCAATGCCAGAGCGGCTGCCGCGCCGGGGCGTTGGAGCATATGCCTGACGATCCGCTGGGCGTCGATCCCTACACCTGCAAGATATTCAAGCAGGGATGGATCGGGAAGATCCGCCGCGCGATGGCCCAGGTGAATCCGGAACTGCGCTGCATTGCAGTCCCGGAGCAGACGGACGCGTGAAATTCTTGACAATAAAATGTGCGTATGCTACAATACAAGCAGACAAGTCGCGTATTTATAAGTGGATAACATCCACAAATAATAAAGGAGGAATCCCTATGAGCGAGAACATGAAGAAATTCTTGGAGATGGCATCTGCAGATGCTGAGCTGGCTGCCAAGCTGGAGGAGATCGCCCAGGCGGACGACAAGCAGGGCATGATCGATCTTGCTGCTGCGCAGGGCGTTGCGATCACGATGGACGATCTGGAGAATAAGCCCGTCGAGCTGGATGACGACGAATTGGATGCCGTCGCAGGCGGCTGGAGAGAGTGCGTCTGCTGCATGGGCGGCGGCGGTAAGAAGGACAGCCAGGGCAAGACCTGTGCCTGCGTTGCCTATGGTCAGGGCGATGCGCGGGATGGCCGTTCGCGCTGCCTGTGCGCCTTCTCCGGCTGGGGCATGTCGCCCGCGGCCATCAGTTGATTACAGCAAGACCTGCTTCGGCATAGTCTGAACCAACAGGATGATCTCATCAGGAGGTCATCCTGTTTTTGTGTATAGGAGACTTGAAAAAAATCCCGCCCTGCTCCTTCTGATGCAAGAGCAGGGCGGGTCGTGCGTATATGAATGGTGAGAAGCGGCCTTTCTGATCGTTTACTTCTGATCGTTTACTTCTGGTCAGCCACCGCCATCCGGGCTTTGTACTCCAGGCAGAGCATGGTGATATCGTCGAACTGGGGCGCATCGCCGACGAAGGCGTCGATGTCAGCGCGCACGGCGGGGATAATTTCCTGCGCAGTGCGCTGGCAATTGACGGCCAGCACATCGGTCAGACGCTGCATGCCATACAGCTCATCGTTGGAATTAGTGGCCTCCGTCACGCCGTCGGTGTACTGGAAAAGCTTGTCGCCGGGCTCAAGGATCAGGGAGCCGCCATTGAAACGCACATCCTCCATGCCTGCCAGCACGAAGCCGGGGCGAATCTTGTGGGCCTCGAAGGGATTGCCACCGCGGGAGATCATGGGCATCTCGTGGCCGGCGTTGACGAAGTTGAACTCGCCCGTCACCAGATCCAGCACGCCCTCGAAGGCGGTGATAAACAGCCCCTCGCTGTTGGATTCGCAAAGCAAATTGTTCACGCGGCTGAAGACGTCGCCCAGATCGCTGTCGGGCTGCGTGTGATCCTTCACCAGCGTTTTGCCGATGACCATGAACAGCGCCGCAGGTACACCCTTGCCGGATACATCCGCCATGACGATAGCCAGATGGCGATCATCCACCATGAAGAAGTCGTAGAAGTCGCCGCCGACCTCGCGGGCCGGACTCATGCTGGCAAAAAGGTTGATTTCCTCGCGCTCAGGGAAGTTGGTAGGCAGCATTGAGGTCTGGATCTGGGTGGCGACGTTCAGCTCGGATTCGATGCGGTGCTTCTCTGCGCTCTCCTTGACCTGCAGCTCCAGGAGCTTGCGGGTACGGGTGGCCAGCGTCGAGCAGGCGAAGTTCAGGCCCACCAGGATCATACAGCGGGGAAGCGCGTAGTACTGGATGCTCATGGAGATCATTTCGCCCGTAATCTGCCGCTCGCCCTCATAGGGCAGGGAGCGCAGCAGGTAAGGGTCCCACTCGCCGAAGTAGGT
>JAFUOR010000118.1 GCA_017481825.1 Clostridia bacterium | reverse complement strand
GGGGAACGTATAGCTCCCCCGGGCCGCTTATTGGCTCTTCACGGAAAGTTAGGGCGACGGAGGTCTCCGACGGCCAGGGACGCTGCAAGGGATTTCATCCTTTGACCCTTTTTGCAATATGGCTGGATCGTTCCTTTCAAGCTGCGCGTGCATGAATATTGAGAGGGCGAAAGTTTGTTACACCTTGTTGTACTCGCTTTGACTCGAATCTGTGAACAAGTTCGCAGCGTTCTCGTGTCGCCCATGCTCGGCATCACTACGCTTGTAGTGAGTGTCGTCGACCTCCTGCGGAGGCCGACGGAGATGACAACGGCCTTTCAAACTTCCTTGAGCACGCTTTTCCCTTAATCTCCGCGACGAACCAATTTATTCCATCCCTTCCGTTCGCTCGGAGATGATGTAGCGCGGACGGTGTTTGACCTCCAGATAGATCTTGCCGATGTATTCCCCAATGATGCCCAGGAACAGGCACTGCACGCCGCCCATGAAGCACACAATGCAGGCAAGGCTTGCCCAGCCAGCCACGCTGTGCCCCATGAAGGCCGCGACCACCGCCCACACGATGCCGATGAAGGAGAGCATCATGATGAAGAGTCCGGCGAAGAAGACCATGCGAATGGGCTTGACGGACAGGCTGGTGATGCCGTCAAAGGCCAGGGCAAGCATCTTTTTGAGCGGATAATGGCTTTCGCCCGCCAGGCGCTCATGGCGCTCGTAGTAGACGCTGGTGGATTTGAACCCGACCAGCGGCACCATGCCGCGCAGATACAGGTTCACCTCCTCAAAGTTGGCAAACTCCTGCAGGACGCGGCTGGAGATGAGGCGGTAATCCGCGTGGTTGAACACGACCTCCGCCCCCATGGCGTTGAGGAGCTTGTAGAAGCCCTCGGCAGTGAAGCGCTTGAAGAAGGAATCGCTATCCCGCTTGGAGCGCACGCCGTAGACCACCTCGCAGCCGTCCAGGTAAGCGTCCACCATCTCATCCATGGCGTTGATATCATCCTGACCGTCGCAGTCGATGGAGATGGTGATATCACAGCGATCCTTGGCCTCCATCAGGCCGGCCAGCACCGCCGCCTGATGCCCGCGATTGCGGCTCTGGGCGATACCGAGGTAATGCTCGTCCTTTTCGGCCAGACCGCAGATGATCTCCCACGTCCTGTCGCGGCTGCCGTCGTTGACGAACAGGATGCGGCTTTCAGGGCTGATCTTGCCCGCAGCGGACAGCTGCCTGATCTTGCCAAGGAACATATCGCAGGTGATGGGGAGCACGTCCTCCTCATTGTAGCAGGGAATGACGATGTATAAAATAGGCTTCATAAATGCCTCCTTGCATCCGGTTGGATTCCATTATACCATATATAACGGGGAATGACCAGTTTTTCATGCGGTGGACGGGGGAAATTTCGCAATCCGGATTCTATATATTTCCCGGCAGCTGCGTCTAATAGGGTGAAGGAGGTGACACAGGATGGAGGTTGTCAAGGGCCCTGACAATGATCTTGAACTCAAGGTGATGATCGATACATACCAGACTGTGTTGCTGCGCCTGTGCTATCTGTACCTGCATGACCGGCAGCTGGCGGAGGATGCGGTGCAGGAGACCTTCATCAAGGCGGCACGCGCCCTGGGAGGCTTCCGCAGGGACAGCAGCGTCAAAACATGGCTGACGAGCATCGCCATCCGCACCTGCTGCGATATGCGGCGAAGTTTCTGGTTCCGCCATGTGGATCGGCGCATCACGCCGGAGATGCTGCCGGATGCGGCGCAGACCGTCGATGAGGAGGATCGGGCGCTGACGATGACGGTCATGCAGCTTCCGCTAAAGCTCAGGGAGACCGTCATCCTGTATTACTATCAGGACATGAATGTGAACGAGATTGCTGATATGCTGGGCATCACACAGCCGACGGTATCGAACCGTCTGCGGCGCGCCCGGGAGAAGCTCCGCGCGGAGCTTGAAGGGAGGGAACCTTGATGACGGAGCAGCAGGAGCGAAGCAGATTCCACAAGGCGGTGGACAGCACGTTGTCCGGCTTGCAGGGTGATCCTTTCCTCTATCAGCGCATCGTTGCGCACACGGAGAAAGGAGCGCCAACCATGAAGCATGGAAAGCTGATGAAAAGCCTGATGATTGTGCTGATCGCAATTCTGGGCATGTCCACCGTGGCGGTGGCTGCCGGAGTTTTTGGCGGCACGGTGAACTGGAATGGGGACGTCATTTACGATGAGCGGCCGGAGAGCGCATACCCGACCATGGCGCCGGAGATGCTCGATGAGCAAGCCGACTATTTGACCCGGCTGGCTGACTGGACGGCTGAGCTGACCAATGACGGCGAGCTGCTGGTGATCTATGAAATGCAGGAGGATGGAAGCTTTGCCCCCAGCACGAGCAACAGCCTGAGCCGTACAACGACGAATCTGGCGACCTTCAGGGCCTTGCTGGAGGGCGCGGAAAACATGCCGCTGCCGGCATTCATCCCTGACGGGTATGAATTTGTCCAGGGCGAGGTGCGATATACCTGCCGCGCAGGCGGAGCATGGCGCCTGTCCAATCAGATGATGCTGGAGGAAGGCGTAAAGGCCGAATGGTACCAGCTGGATGCCGCAGATGCTTTGATCTGTGGATATCAGATGTTCTTCCGCGATTCGCCGGAGGATTATCACTACCTGTCCATTTCTGCTGACCTGATGGAGCTGCGGGATGTGAGCGATCAGTCCTTCGGCTTCACCGAGGAGGAAACGGTGCAGGTGGTCACCGTCCCGGGCATGGACAACGCGATGGCGATCACGTCGGATCATCACTGCATGCTGTCCATGCGCCGCGTGCTGGAGGAACCCATTCAGCGTCTGCATTTCAGGAGCGGCGACTGGCAGGAAGCGCGCACCTACGGCGAAGTCAACATCGACGTCCACGCGCCCCTGCTGGACGTGGACACCCTCATCCGCATGTTTGCATCCGAATAAGTCCCAGGAGAGGCCGTCGCCTCTCCTTTTCGCTGCATGCGAGCAAGCACTGCTCCCAAATGAAAGACGAGGGCGGGCGACGCGAGGCCCCCGTGAACTTGTTCACGGGGCCGCGCCAAAGCGTGACCAACAAAGCACACGCCGCTTTTGCTCCCTTGAATTTACAATGTAAGTGCAACAGCCAAAAGAAATAGTGACTCAAAGAGGAAACTCCTTTAGAATAGTGTTTGCGGACAACTACGAAAGGAGCAACTCAATGAGCCACTACCAACATCTTAGCATAAAAGAGCGG
>JAFUOR010000117.1 GCA_017481825.1 Clostridia bacterium | reverse complement strand
TCCCGCTCTTTTATGCTAAGATGTTGGTAGTGGCTCATTGAGTTGCTCCTTTCGTAGTTGTCCGCAAACACTATTCTAAAGGAGTTTCCTCTTTGAGTCACTATTTCTTTTGGCTGTTGCACTTACATTGTAAATTCAAGATATAAAAAACGCCCGCATCCTTCCGGGATGGGGCAATGTGGCACGCCCGACGGGATTCGAACCCATGGCCTTCCGCTTAGGAGGCGGACGCTCTATCCTGCTGAGCTACGGGCGCATATAACCACGAAGAGCATTATATCATATCCCGGGCCTTTTCGCAAGCCAAAATCCACCTGCGGCTTCTGAAAACCCAAATGAAAGAAACTGATGCAGGCTCCTTGCAAAAAAACACAAAAAACAGCACAAAAGCAATAAAAATACAAAATAAGTGCAGGAATAATCTTGTAATCCTGCAAAGTTTCGTATACAATAAACGCGGTCATAAGGTGTGGCCGGCGGATGGAAAATCCGTTTGAATAGGAAAGGAGATTATCCGATTATGGCGAATTATGCTGAGCGCGTTTTGAATGACCTGAAGGTCCGTTATGCCCATGAGCCTGAGTTCCTTCAGGCTGCTACCGAGATCCTGACCACCCTGAAGCCCGTCATCGAGCGCAACGAGGAAAAGTACGAGAAGGTCGCCCTGCTGGAGAGCTTCGTCGAGCCCGAGCGCATCATCACCTTCCGCGTGCCGTGGATCGACGACCAGGGCAAGGTGCAGGTCAACCGCGGCTATCGCGTTCAGTTCAACAGCGCCATCGGCCCCTACAAGGGCGGTCTGCGCTTCCATCCCAGCGTCAACCAGAGCATTCTGAAGTTCCTGGGCCTGGAGCAGATCCTCAAGAATTCCCTGACCGGCCTGCCCATGGGTGGCGGCAAGGGCGGCTCCGACTTCGACCCCAAGGGCAAGTCCGATATGGAAGTGATGCGCTTCTGCCAGAGCTTCATGACCGAGCTCAGCAAGCATGTCGGCGCTGACACGGACGTTCCCGCCGGCGATATCGGCGTGGGTGCCCGCGAGGTCGGCTACCTCTTCGGCCAGTATAAGCGTCTGCGCAATGAGTTCACCGGCGTGCTGACCGGCAAGGGCCGTTCCTTCGGCGGTTCCCTGATTCGTCCTGAGGCCACCGGCTTTGGCGCGGTGTACTACACCGTGGAAATGCTCAAGACCTTCGGCGAGGACATCAAGGGCAAGACCTTTGCGGTTTCCGGCTTCGGCAACGTGGCCTGGGGCACTGCGCTGAAGGTCACTGAGCTGGGCGGTAAGGTCGTCACCATCTCCGGCCCCGACGGCTACATCTACGACGCCGACGGCATCAACACCCCCGAGAAGATCGGCTACCTGCTGGAAATGCGCGCTTCCTGCCGCGACAAGGTGCAGGATTATGCTGACAAGTTCGGCGTGCCCTTCTTCGCCGGCAAGAAGCCCTGGGAGGTCAAGGTGGACGTTGCCATGCCCTGCGCGACCCAGAACGAGGTTCGCCTGGAGGATGCCAAGAACATCGTCGCCAACGGCACGAAGTTCTATGTCGAGGTATCCAACATGCCCACGACCCTGGATGCTATTGAGTACTTCAAGGAGCATGGCGTGGTCGTCGCGCCCTCCAAGGCTGTCAACGCCGGCGGCGTGGCTGTGTCCGGTCTGGAGATGAGCCAGAACGCCATGCACTACAGCTGGACTGCCGAAGAGGTGGATGCCAAGCTGCAGCAGATCATGAAGGGCATCTACGAGGCCTGCTACAATGCTGCCAAGGAATACGCTACCGAGGGCGATCTGATCGCTGGCGCCAACATTGCTGGCTTCCTTAAGGTTGCCGACGCCATGCTGGCCCAGGGCGCGGTGTGATGCCGGAGAGCTCCCGGTGGGACGGCTCGTGATGGGGTGGACTCCATTGGGTGGAGAGACTCCCGCGTGAGGCTGTGGCGGGTTTTGCGTGCACGACGCATGACAGAAGCGCCGCGCCATGGTTGACTGGTTATGTGAAATAGTTTGTTGGCGGCTCCCTTATGATAGAGGGAGCCGTTTTTGTGTGATGTTGGCTGCTGTACTACTTGACACAACTCGTGCTATTTTATACAATGGGCGTACCGATATCGACAAGCATACATGAGAAAGGAAGGATGTACATGCCTCCTATGCTGGAGAAACTGGATCGCGGTTTGGTGGCGGTGAAAACGCCGGAGGGCGTGTATCTGTCGTGGCGGCTGCTGCGGGAGGAGGTACGCGGTGCGGAGAAGGAGCGCCTGCTGGGTGCGGATTTCATCGTACTGCGGGACGGTGCGCCCATCGCAACGGTGACGGACAGCACCAATTATATGGATGCTGCCGGCACGGTGGATGCGTCCTATGCTGTCTGCGCTGTGCTGGATGGCCAGACGCTGCCGCCCTGCAAGCCTGTGAAGCCCTGGGCCAACGGATATCTGGACATTCCTCTGCATAAGCCTGCGGGCGGCGTGACGCCCAAGGGTGATTCCTTCGAGTACACCGCAAACGATATTTCCGTGGGCGACGTGGATGGCGATGGGCAGTATGAGCTCTTTGTCAAGTGGGATCCCACCAATTCGCAGGACGTGTCCATCAAGGGCTATACCGGCAGATGCTATATCGACTGTATCCGCCTGGACGGCACGCTCCTGTGGCGGCTGGATATGGGCGTGAACATTCGCGCGGGTGCGCACTACACGCAGTTCATGGTCTTCGACTTCGATGGTGACGGCAAGGCCGAGATGGCCGTGAAGACTGCTCCCGGCACCTGCATCACCCGCTACGGTGCAGACGGTGAGGAGACGGATTTCATCACCCTCCTGCCCAAGGACGTGGCTGCTGGTGTGACCCATGAGGACAATTACGTCTGCTCGGCGGAGGATTACCGCAGCCACCTGGTGAAGATGTTCAAGAGCTGGCATGCGCATCCGGAGGTCGTGGCGGGTCACTGGCCCAGGACGCTGGAGGCCTGCTGGGGGATTGAGGATCGCTATGCCTATCCGCTGTCCGATGCGGACGCTGCCGCCCTGGCGGATTATTTCATCCGTGAGTATGCCCCCTCCCGTTCACCCCGGAATGAGCTGGACAAGTTCGAGGGGTTCATCTACGATGGGCCCGAGTATCTGACCATGTTCTCCGCCGATGGCCACGAGCTGCAGACCATCGCCTTCCCCTTCCCGCGCGTGGATGACGGCCTCCTGTGGGGCGACTACGCCTGGAATCGCATCGAACCCTGCAATCGTGTGGATCGCTTCCTGTCGGGCGTGGCGTATCTGGATGGCGTGCATCCGTCGCTGATCATGTGCCGCGGCTATTACACCCGTGCCTGTGTGGCGGCGTATGACTTTGTGGACGGCAAGTTTGCAGAAAAGTGGATTGTTGATACGGGCTTTGTGCCCATGCAGAACCCCTTCCGCCGTACTCCCGGCGACCCGGTGGACGGCACGCATCCGGTCTTTGGCTGTATCGCCGGGCAGGGTAACCACAGCCTGTCTACCGCCGATGTGGATGGCGACGGCTGCATGGAGATCATCTACGGCGCGGCGACCATCGATCATGACGGCTCCATCCTCTACTCCACCACCGGTACGCGGCCTGACGGCAAGGTCGTCAAGCTCGGTCATGGCGACGCGATGCATGTGGCGAAGATTGATCCTGACCGCGAGGGATTGCAGATATTCAACGTCTTTGAGGAAGGAAAGGCGGTGCCCTACGGGTATGCCCTGCGCGATGCCAGGACAGGCGAAGTCCTCTTTGGCGAGTACTACGAGGGCGACCTGGGACGCTGCATGATTGGCGATGTGACGGATGGACGCGGCCTTGAAATGTGGGCGATGCAGATGCGCAGCGTGAAGGGGGATTTCCTGGATGTGAAGAACCCCTCCACCAACATGCGCATCTACTGGGCCGGCGATTTGTCCACCCAGTTCACTGACACGCCGGATTATCTGGGCAAGGAGAAAA
Organism: Clostridia bacterium; assembly: GCA_017481825.1. Taxonomy (GTDB): domain Bacteria; phylum Bacillota; class Clostridia; order Christensenellales; family Aristaeellaceae; genus UBA11524. The sequence goes on along the minus strand of JAFUOR010000117.1, from coordinate 15,343 downwards.
AGTGCGGCCTGATCAGCGATCATCGCCATGGCGTGATGCTGCGTCCCGAGGGCGTGCTGACCAACAATGGCACGAAGGGCAATCCTGGACTGGTGGCTGATATCTTCGGCGACTTCCGCGAGGAGCTGCTGCTGCGTACGGAGGATTCAACGGCGATCCGCGTGTACCTGTCCACGGATGTGACGGTGCATAAGCTGCACACCCTCATGCATGACGCGCAATACCGCTGCGGCGCCGCATGGCAGAATAACTGCTACAACCAGCCGGGCTATCCGTCCTTCTATTATGCGCACGATATGGATTTCCGTGATGTGTGGCAGGGTATGCAGGACTGATCGGCGACGAATTTTGATGTAAAGAGGAACGTGGCAGAGGAGCCGCGTTCCTTTTTTAGATGTCGGAATTGTGGTAAGGGTTCCTTGGTGGGTTGAGCGAACTCTCGGAGAAATTCTTCCTGACAGAAAATTCCTCAGAATCGTTGGGGGGATTTGCGCTGCGGCGCGGGGCGCCTCCGACGGCAGGGGGCTCTGCCACTTGACCCTGCAAAGGGCCCTCTCGATCCCCTTCTTTTTTCCTTCCCTCAGGTGGTGGCCATGCTGCGGCGCATATGGAGAAGGGCATTCTTTTCCAACCGGGATACCTGAGCCTGGCTGATGCCGATCTCTCCGGCAACCTCCATCTGAGTCCGGCCCTCAAAAAAACGTAGCTGTACGATCCGCTTCTCACGATCGCCAAGCTTGCCCATCGCGTCCCGGATCGCAATATCCTCTACCCAGCCGTCAACCTTCGTCTGCTCGTCCTTCACCTGATCCATGATATACAGCGCGTCGCCGCCGTCGTTATAGACCGGCTCAAACAGACTGACCGGATCCTGAATTGCCTCCAGCGCAAACACCACGTCCTCCCGCGGCACATGCATCTCTTCGGCAATCTCGCTCACTGTGGGCTCACGGTTCCACTGGTTCTGCAGCCGGTCTCGGGCCTGAAGGGCCTTGTAGGCCGTGTCGCGCATGGAGCGGCTGACGCGGATGACGTTGTTGTCCCGCAGGTACCGGCGGATTTCGCCAATGATCATCGGCACGGCGTAGGTCGAGAAGCGCACATTCTGGCTCGTGTCGAAATTATCGAGGGCCTTCATTAGGCCGATACAACCCACCTGAAAGAGATCGTCCACATGCTCGCCGCGCCCGGAGAAGCGCTGAATCACCGACAGTACCAGGCGCAGATTCCCCTGGATGAACTCGTCCCGGGCGGCTTTGTCGCCCGCATGCACCAGCGGAAACAGTACCCGCATGCGCTCTGCCGAGATGACCGGAAGCTTGCTGGTGTCCACACCGCAGATGTCGACCTTGCCGTATGCCATGTTAAGTACCTCCTGGATGGGATGTACAAAGTATGGCACGGCGAAAGGGGGGATAATCAATGGCGACAAAGGGAGACAAAAGTTTTAAAAACCCCCTTGACAAATGCCGGCAAGACGCATATAATAACGTTTGAACAAATGCTCATATGTTGTTCAACCAATCACGAAAGGTCTTGATCTCATGAAGAAGTCCTGGCGTATCGATATCGACTGTCCCAACTGTGCAGCCAAGCTGGAAGCTGCCCTGCGTACCGTGCCCGGCGTAGAGGACGTGACGGTCAACTATGTCCAGAAGCGCGTGACCCTTACGGCGGCGGATGATGCCTTTGAAGCCGTGACGCAATCCATCCTTGCCAAAGCTGCCGAGGTCGAGCCGGATGCGACCATTTTTGTGGAGGAGACTGCAGCTTCCGCCCACACGCATGGGGAGCATTGCGGCTGCGGTGAGCACCATCACGATCACGATGAACACTCTTCCTGCGGTGGACACGACCATGACCACCACGACCATGGTCATGAGCACGGCCACAATCACAGCCATGCCCATGAAGAAACCAAGGGCCGGACGCTGCTCCTGCGTGTGGGCGCGGCGGTGGTGCTGACGATCGCGGGCTTCCTGACGGAGGGGTTGCCCCTGCTCAGCGCTGCCTGCTTCCTCCTGGCGTACCTGTGCGTGGGCTATGACGTGCTGCTGAGCGCACTGCGCAATATTCGCCGGGGCGAGATATTCGATGAGAACTTCCTCATGTCCGTGGCCTCCATTGGCGCGCTGTGCATGGGTGAATTCGCCGAGGCCATCGCGGTTATGGCGCTGTACCAGGTGGGCGAGTACTTCCAGGATAAGGCGGTGGATAAGAGCCGCGCTTCCATTACAGCCCTGATGGACATTCGCCCGGATTACGCCAATCGCCTGGTGGACGGCGCGCCCGTGCGCGTCAAGCCCGAGGAGGTTGCTGTGGGTGAATTGATTCTTGTCAAGCCCGGCGAGAAGCTCCCGCTGGATGGCGTGGTGACAGAGGGAACATCCTCGCTGGATACCTCCGCGCTCACGGGCGAATCCCTGCCCCGCGACGTCCGCGAGGGAGACAGCGTGCTTTCTGGCTGCGTGAACCTTTCCGGCGTGCTGACGGTTCGTGTCAGCGCATCCTATGGCGAGTCCACCGTGGCGAAGATTCTCACGCTGGTGGAGGAGTCTGGCGATGCGAAGGCCTCCACGGAGCGCTTCATCACTCGCTTCTCCCGCGTGTATACGCCCCTTGTGTGCCTGGCAGCGGTGCTGCTGGCGGTGGTGCCGAGCCTCTTTGACGGGCAGTGGCAGAGCTGGATCTACCGTGCGCTGACCTTCCTGGTCATTTCCTGCCCCTGTGCGCTGGTGATCTCCGTGCCGCTGACCTTCTTCTCCGGCATCGGCGGCGCATCGAAGCGCGGCGTGCTGGTCAAGGGTGCGAATCACCTGGAGATGCTGGCCCAGCTGGATACCGTGGCCTTCGATAAGACCGGCACGCTGACCCGCGGCGTGTTCACCGTGACCACCGTATCCCCTGTGGGGATGCCCCGCGAGGCGCTGCTGGATGCGGCAGCCCACGCCGAGATCTACTCCGACCACCCCATCAGCCGCAGCCTGCGTGAGGCTTATGGTGCGGCGCTGGATGCTTCCCGCGTGGCTGATGCGGAGGAAATCGCCGGGCACGGTATCCGCGTCCAGGTGGATGGCCGCGAGGTGCTGGCGGGCAACGACCGCCTGATGGCCCTGCATCACATCGATTGTGCGCAGGTCAGCGAGGTCGGCACTGTGGTGCATGTGGCCGCCGATGGCGCATACGCCGGCTATATCGTGATTGCTGATGTGATCAAGGATGGCGCTGTGCAGGCGGTGCAGGCCCTTAAGGATGCGGGCGTGGCGCGCCTTGCGATGCTCACCGGTGACCGCGAGACTGTGGCGGCTGATATTGCCCAGAGGGTCGGGCTGACCGAGTACCGTGCAGGGCTCCTCCCGGAGGGCAAGGTGACCGCCCTGGAAGGCCTCCTCGGCCAGGAGCATCATGTAGCCTTTGTGGGCGACGGCATCAACGACGCACCGGTGCTGCGCCGGGCTGATCTGGGTATTGCCATGGGCGGCATGGGCTCCGATGCGGCGATTGAGGCAGCCGATGTGGTGCTGATGGACGATCAGATTGGCAAGGTGGCCCTGGCGGTGCGCCTGGCCAAGCGGACGATGCGTATCGCACGGCAGAATATCGTGTTTGCGCTGGGTGTCAAGGCAATCGTGATGCTGCTGGGCGCCGTCGGCATCGCGAATATGTGGCTGGCAGTATTTGCTGACGTCGGCGTTGCGATGCTGGCGATCCTTAACGCCATGCGTGCCATGCGGGCGGAATGACGCACCGGTGCAGCCTCACTGCCTGCGGCTTGACACACGGCACGCTCAGTGCTATACTGTAATCATCATTGAAGGAGGTGAGCGACATGTTTGTGATGGAGAACCGGCACGGAGCAATCTGTTGTTCACCTGGTGTGGCCTGATGCGGCAGCGCCTTTCATGGTGGGACGGAAATTCAGCATGCTCTGCTTGTCGGAGCATGCTTTTTTGCTGCCGCGATGAAAGGAAAATAAGATGGAATTTTTCGATGTGTTGGAAAAGGACTGCGCTGATCCTGCTTTTCAGGATGCTTTCCGGGCTTACTTTGGGGAATTGGGCGTGAAGGTCACCAATTGGGACGGCTTGTTTGCGGAAATCAGCCAGGCGCCGGATTGCGCCTTTGTCCGCCGGGACGGGCAGGGGAGAATCGTGGGCTTCTTGCTGATGGCATCCCAGGAGATGACCAGCGGATTCTTCACCACGCGCATTGGCTGCATGGAGGAATTCTATGTTGCGCCTGAGTACCGCCGTCAGGGCCATGGTATGGCGCTGCTGGCCATGGCGGAGGAGCATCTCTCGAAGGCAGGCTGCCCCTACGCTATCCTCACCACCCAGACCGCTGCTGCGTTCTACATGAAGCGCGGCTACCGGCTGCAGCGCGGCATCTCCGCCAGGAACAAGGCGGATGTGTACGTCAAATCCCTCTGGGTATAAGAGAAGGGCTTCCCGCCGTCAAAGCGGGAAGCCCCTTTGCTTATTCAAAGAACGCCGCTGCGTCAGGACACCTTGCAATGACCTCATCCTTGCTCAGAATGCGGTAGTGTTCATACATGAACTCCGGCACGCACACGCAGGAGCACAGCATCGCCCCCTGCGCCCCCTTCACGGGCCGTGCGCCGAAAATCACTCCGGCGGGCATCAGCACGCAGGGCTGTGCGCCTTCGCCCATGCCCATGCGCTCCACCTTGAGCACATTATCCTCGCCAAAGGACCACAGCTCAATGTCCGGCCCGGCGTGCCAGAGCCAGTATTCATCCGCATCCAGCACGTGGAAGTCGGATACCTCGTTGTCGTTCAGCAGATAGTAGATCACGCCGTGGGCGGGGCGCTCTTTGGCGCGCTCGCCATCGCGGTACAGCTCGCGGAAGGCGCCGCCCTCCACATGGGGCTCAAGGCAAAAACGGCGGATGAGTTCGTCAGCGGTGTAGTGCATGGTCTGTTCCTCCTTGGAGATGGTCGCCTTCATTGTACTCCATCCTCTGCGCTTGTGCAAGCCGGAAACGTGTGGTATAATAGCACCGATATTCACATTTCAGGAGGCAACGCCCATGCTGCGCAAGATCGCGTCCTTTACCATCAACCACGATACCCTCACGCCCGGTATGTATATCTCCCGCGTCGATGGCGACTGCGTGACCTACGACCTGCGCTGCAAGTGGCCTAATCGGGGCGATTACCTGCCCCAGGCTCCGCTGCATACCATCGAGCATCTGGTGGCAACCTATGTGCGTTCCTCCGCCTGGTCGGATCAGGTGGTGTACTTTGGCCCCATGGGCTGCCGCACGGGCTTCTACCTCATCATGCGCGACAGTGTCAGCCATCAGCAGGCCATTGATCTGGTGAAGGCCGCTTTTGCCTTCGCCGCCGGTTTTGAGGGCGAAATCCCCGGTGCAAAGCAGATCGAGTGCGGCAACTGTCTCGAGCATGATCTCTCCGGCGCAAAGGCCGAGGCTGCGGCGTATGTCCGCGTGCTGGAAAAGTGCACGCCCGATACCCTCGTCTATCCCGAGTAAGGAGGCTGCCCCATGAAAATTGCACTCATTGCCGACCTCCACGGCAACTACCCGGCGACCCTTGCCATGGACAGGGAGCTCAACCGCCTCCAGCCGGATGAAATCTGGTTTCTGGGAGATGCGGTGGGCAAGGGCCCGCAATCCCGCGACACCTGCGACTGGGTGCGGCAGAATTGTACCCGCTTTGTGGGCGGCAACTGGGACTACGGCATCGGCGGCAAGGAATTCCCCGCGGATGACTACTACTGGAGCCAGCTCGGCCCCGAGCGCATGCAATGGCTGCGAGAGCTGCCCCGGGAGATGGAGGCCCTCATCAGCGGCACGCGCTTCCGCCTCTTCCATGGCCGCCCGGTGACGCCGCTCATGTACGACAGTACCGACTGGGCGATGCTCTCCGCGCCCTTCCAGGCCCACGGCGAAACCTACGGCGGGGTGATCTTCGCCGACAGCCACCGCCCCTTCCTGCGCACGCTGGATGCGGGCTATATCCTCAACACTGGCAGTGTGGGCAACAGCCTGGGCGTGCCCAAGGCCCACGGTATCCTGATCGACGGCGAGCTGGACAGCGAAACGCCCGCGCCGATGCTGATGAGCATCCTCTCCGTGCCCTATGACAACGAGGCAGCGGCAGACGTGGCCCGCAACGACCCGGAGCTGCCCTTCCGCGAGGCGTACATCACAGAGGTCACGACGGGGATTTATTCCAGATAAGATGGCGGCAGTCCATGGCGGGCTGCCGTTTTTGCGTGCAGAAAAGCCGGACGGTCATTCCTCGTCCGGCTTGTAGCATATAATATCGTTGACCTCGCATTGGAGGATGAAGCAGAGCGTGTCCAGTGTGCTGGTGGTGATGGCCTTGCCGTGCTTCATGCGGTGGAGGGTGTTGGCGGATATGCCCTCCTTGAAAATGAGCTGGTATTCCGTGATATCCTTGCGGAATAAAGTCTGGTAAAAAGGCTCGTAGGAAATCATCATTTATCACCCAGGGATATTGTAACCTACCTAATGTTTTGGTAATACTTAAAATTTTAAGCAGAGGGTGTTTGAGTGTTGACTGTGCTTAAAATATTGAGTATAATAGCTATACAAATATTGGTCAGGAGGTATGTTATGAAAAGGTTTGCGCTCTTCGCTTTTCTGGTGATGCTGATATTGCTGTATTCAAACGGAATGGCAGAAGCAGAATGCGCTCATTCGAATAAAATCTATGTGGATTTGGGTTATCAACACCAAAGACTATGCAGTGATTGTGGCCAAGCTATGGGTGAGCCTGTATATCATGAAGCCCACTGTTATGCTCCTACAACCTGTGATCGCTGCGGATTGGAAAACCTGACGATTGACGAGCATTACATATACCATTGGAATACCGCAGCGACATGGGTGAACCTCGGTGATACCCATCAGCAAGAGTGCAGTGATTGTGGTAAAGTATATTCGGAAGAACCTCACTTTTCCAAATGTACCAATCCAACCGAATGCAACGTTTGTGGTGCTGTGGATCTTGCGCTTTCAGAAGACCGCATAGGGCATTACCATACAAAGCTTGTAAATCTGGGCGACCAGCATCAATGGACGTGCGTTGATTGCGGAGAAGCAGTAGGAGCTGCTGCGGATCATCGTGGCGACTGTACTGATCCAACAACCTGTGGCGATTGTGGTGCAACGGGGATTGTGTGCAGTGAAGATAACTTGAGCCATTATTTGGAGTTCGTTAATTTGGGCAATCAGCATTGCCTCCAATGTTTATACTGTGATTATCAGTACGAAAAGGAGAATCACGAAGTTTCGTGCACAGATCCAACTTATTGTTTTGCATGTGGTGCGATAAACCTGACGGTTGCCGTGAATGATCTCGCACATTATGATCTTTTTACGGGTGAAATGTACGGCAGTGAATACGTCAATTTAGGAGAGAAGCATCAGGAAAAATGCTTGGGATGCGGCAACTGGCTGGGCGCGCCGGGTGGACACGATGCAAAGTGTGATGCGCCTAACACCTGCTACACTTGCGGTGCAGTGGGTGATGATTTCTCGTTGTCGCATAATGGCGCATATGTGAATTTTGGCGAAACGCATCAGTTTGCATGCAATTTCTGCGACTATAAAGATGAAGAATACGCTCATTCAGCCTCTTGTACCAATCCTACACATTGTGTCCTGTGTGGTGCTGACGGGTTTTCACTTGATGAGGATCGCATTGTCCATGCGATTAACAACAGAACCACATTCACTACCACTGACACAACGCATACCTATACCTGCGCAACGTGCAAAAAGGCAGTAACGGGAGATCACTTTGCGGGCAATACAAACATCTGCTTTACCTGCGGCTATACCGTCCCCGCCTACACCCCCGGCGACGCCAATAACGACGGTGAAACCAACATGCGTGACGCACTTGCCCTGCTCAAGAAGCTGGCGGGCTGGGATGTGGTGATTTACGATGAAGCCACCGACGTTAACGCCGATGGTACCGTCAACATGCGCGACGCCCTTCTGCTGCTTAAATACCTTGCTGGATGGGATGTGACTCTTCAATAATTCATGCGCTCGCAGCCTCCCTCGAAGGAGGCTGCTTTTTTCATGTTCGCAGCGGGAATATGCGGTCAGTATGTCGAATTCTTCCGGAAAGAAATTCCCCACAGCCTGGAAAAATCATCCCCCGCAGCCGTCTATACAGATGAAACCCCGATGATACCAAGGAGGTGAGCCGCTGATGGACATGGCGCAGTACCGCGAGCAGCGCCTGGAAGGGTGGGTCCGCGCCCATGGCACGGCCATTTTGCGCACGTGCTTCGTCTGCCTGTCCGATGCGCGCGAGGCCGAGGATGCCATGCAGGAGACCTTTCTCAAGGCGTGGCGGGCCATGGACAGCTTCGAGAGCCGCAATGGCGCCAGCGAGAAAACCTGGCTGACCCATATTGCCATCAATGTCTGCCGCGACATGCAGCGTACCCGGTGGTTCAAGCATATCGATATGCGGCGTGCGCTGGATGAGCTTCCCCAGCGGATGGCCGCCGCCCTGCCCGAGGAACGTGAGCTGCTGCTGGAGATCATGCAGCTGCCGGATAAGCTCAAGCAGCCTATCCTGTTGTACTACTACCAGGACATGACCCTGGAGGAAACAGCGGAGGTGCTGGGTACGACGAAATCTACCATCCACAACCGTCTGCGCAAGGCGGAAAAGATGCTGAAACTTTCATTGTCAGGAGGTGACTGCTATGCCTAACAAGGTCAAAAATGCCATCGATGGCGGGCTGGGCGGGCTCTATGTCACCCAGCGCGATGTGGATCGCATCATGAGCCGCGTGCGGACAGACGCAGTCCCGCAAAAGCGCCGCGTTCAGCCCATGCGCATGGCGGCGGTGCTGGCAATGTGCATGGTGATGCTGCTGGCCAGCGTGACCGTAAAGCTGTCGCTGGAGATGCAGCAGCGCCATGTTGAAAATGAGCCCCTGACGCAGGTGGATGGCACGGGTGAGGACGGCGTGAAGCGCAGCGTCGTGTACAAGGTGGAGGATGCAGTAGCCATCGTAGAGGCCTACATCCATGCGCACGAGGATGAAGCTGTTGATCTCAGGGATGAGACGGTTTACCGCATCGACGTGGTATCACAGGAGGAGAACCTCCTGTGCCGCGTGACCTTCACGGCACTGAATGAATATGCCACGGAGTATGCCGGTACGGTGGATCTGTCCAGCAGCGCCCGCACGGTGATGGACTTTACCCGTCAGCGCGGCGTGGGCGAAGGCCATACGGCACAGGAGATCCTCGCGGGCTATCAGCGCGTGTATGGCGAGGATCGCCGGATGTGGACGGCGCATCAGCTCAATACTTACAGCCTCATGCTGGGCAGCGCGCAGACCAGCAGCCTCCATTGGGAGGATCTGCTGTTCATGAACACCTCCTATGTGGATACCCTTGCGGACATGCAGGAGCGTGCATCCACGACGGCGACCTCTACGTACATTACCCCCACGCCTGTTCCATATTTTGACAAGGGCGCACAGTCGGAATCCGGCACGGCCATCACGGCGGAAAGCATCAAAACAGCCGTGCTGGACGGAATGGAATCCGATACCGGCGTTCAGTGCGAGATTACAAGTATGTTCTGCATTCGCCAGGCTGAGAAAAGGATCTGGAGGATTGCCGTCAAGCAGGTTCCGGGCTCGCCGGATGCGGGTTGGACATATCTGCTGGAGGTGGATGCCGATACCGGCGACATCTGCTACATAACGTATTGGTCCAGACCTAATGCAGATGCGGAGATGGAGGTCTTCTTCCTCTCAGAGTTGATGGAGGAAATGAAGAGCGCCGAGCTGAACAATTTCACCCCCACCATTACCGAGGATGAGGCAAAGGATGCCGCTGTCAAGTACATTAGCAGCCGTTTCAACCCGCGCTACGATGTGCAGAACGAAGCACTCTACGAGTTCATTGCCAGCGCGGTGCAGCCCTACACCTATTATCGGTCGGAATGTGTCTGGCAGCTGATCTTCCGCCCGTTGGTCAGCGGCGCGCCGGATTATGAGGTTTACGTTGACTGGTATGGCGAGGTCATGACCTGCAATGTGATTGAGTATGATGAGCAGGGCAACATGGTGCCCTCCATGGCGGCTGTGCAGCAGACGGCGGACGTTCCGGGCGCGATGACGGGCAATATGAACGACGTGGTGATGGAGCGCATCCGCAAGGCGATTATTGATCTGGGCATGGTGGGCGATCCCGTGGCGGATCTGCTGATGAACACCCATCTGGTCACCGGCTCCATCGGTGAGGAGCTGCCCGTGCTGGCAGGCAAGCTGGTGGGTGCCAGGACGGTGCGCTATGAGGACAGCGCGCTGTTCTCCGTCAATGGCCAGTCCGTGTGGAAGCTCGCCCTGAGCACCGACCGCGGCAATTTCCTGGTGGAGATCGATGCGGTCAGCATGCAGGGAATCAGCGTCGTGCAGGTGGAGAACCTCTACGAGCCGTGGTATGCGCGCTTCCTCCTCCAGTCCGACATGGAAGCGGCAGGCGTGGCGCCCACGCCCTATACGCTGCCCCAAAACAGCGGCGAAGTCCTTGATAGCGGCACCGTGGCCGGCATGATGCTCCAGGATGTATACGCGCGCTTCAAGGCCCTCTACGGCCCCGATATGTGCGACTGGACGCAGGCGCAGTTGCGCTCCTTCCGGGAGATGGCGATCCTCAGCAGCGACTCCGGCGGTGATCTGGGCATCTATTGCCTGCGCAACACTTACTTCCCGGACGTCACCGATGATATGATCACCGAGGAGGAGGCCACCCGTCTGATGGTGGAGCACTACGGCTTCACGGACTATGTGTTTGATGGCGCGGTACTCATCGGCCGTGCCAACGCCTCGCCTGTGTGGAAGGTCTGCCTGCTGGTGGACGGCTGCTACTGGTACCAGGAGGTCAATGCCCACACCGGCAGCCTGCTCAAGGGCTACAAACACACTGGCAAGCCCGCGACCATCTGCCCGGTCTACACGGATGATCGCTACGACGAATACTGGTTCCGCGATATCGTGCTGGAACAGACCATCATCGAATGCAAGGAAACCTGGAAACGTACGGCCAATGGGTAATAGAAAGGCTCCCCCGATTGATCGGGGGAGCCAACCTTATGCGCTGATTACAGCAGCTTCTTGTACAGTTCCTTGATCTCTTCCACGGAGGTGTCGCGGGGGTTGCCGGGACGGCAGGCGTCGGCGTAGGCGGACTCGGCCAGGAAGTCGAGATCGTCGGGGTTGACGATGTCCTTCAGGTCGGCGGGGATGCCCACGTCCTTGCTCAACTGCTTCACAGCGTCGCAGGCGGCCTTGCGGTATTCTTCCACGGTCATGTTCTCGGTGCCTTCCACGCCCATGGCGGCGGCGATGTACTTGTACTTGTCGCCGGTCACGGGAGCATTGTATTCCATGATGGTGGGCAGCAGGATGGCGTTGCCAACGCCGTGGGGGGTGTCATACACCGCGCCCAGGCAGTGCGCCATGGAGTGCACGATGCCCAGACCCACGTTGGAGAAGCCCATGCCAGCCACATACTGGCCCAGCGCCATGCCCTCGAAGCCCTCGGCCTTACCGGCGACGGCGTCACGCAGGGACTTGGCGATGATCTCGATGGCCTTGAGGTGGAACATGTCGGTCATTTCCCAGGCAGCCTTGGTGGTGAAGCCTTCGATGGCGTGGGTCAGCGCGTCCATGCCGGTGGCGGCGGTCAGGCCCTTGGGCATGGTGGACATCATGTCGGGATCAACCACGGCCACTTCGGGGATGTCATGCACGTCCACGCAGACGAACTTGCGCTTCTTCTGCACGTCGGTGATGACGTAGTTGATGGTGACCTCTGCCGCGGTGCCGGCGGTGGTGGGCACGGCGATGGTGAAGACGGTCTTGTTCTTGGTGGGAGCCACGCCTTCCAGAGAGCGCACGTCGGCGAACTCGGGGTTGTTGATGATGATGCCCACAGCCTTGGCGGTGTCCATGGAGGAGCCGCCGCCGATGGCGATGATGTAGTCAGCGCCGGAAGCCTTGTAGGCCGCCACGCCGGACTGCACATTCTCGATGGTGGGGTTGGGCTTGATGTCGGAGTAGATCTCGTACGCGCAGCCAGCCTCGTCCAGGAGCTTGGTGACCTTCGCAGTTACGCCAAACTTGAGCAGATCGGGGTCGGAGCACACGAAGGCCTTCTTCAGGCCGCGGGACTGAACCTCGGGCACGATGGACTCGATAGCACCCTTGCCGTGGTAGGAAATGGGGTTGAGAACGATACGATTCGCCATGGGAATCTACCTCCTGTATGGTTGAAAAGTTTGTGAAAATTGGGACAAACGCCCTCTGTTTTGTCTATTCGACGTCAAGGCCCCATTCCCCTGCAAGATTGGTAACGTTTACGAAAAATTCATCAGCGGCGGGATTTTACATGGGCCAGGAGCGCCTGTGCATCCGCCTCGGAGGTAGGCTTGTCATGGGCAAGGGCCAGCCAGGGCGCGCGATAGCGTCCGTCGTGGGCGCCATAGGCCTCGGCAGCGGCCTGCGCGTTTTGCCAGGCGGCCTCCTCCTCGGCGCTGCTGCCCAGATCGTGATACAGCTCGGCCATGCGCAGATAGGCCTGGCAGATTCGATCCTCGTATGATCCGGCGCGCTCGCCCGTTACCTCCCGGTAGATGCGCACGCCTTTTTCCAGCAGCGTGATGGCCTGCGCCGGGTCGGGGCAGTTTTTCGCCATTTCCCGCAGGGTAAAGTACAGGTGGTCGCAGAGCCACAGCAGGTTGAACTGCCGCTGCCCCTCAGCCTTTTCCGGCGGGGCGACGCGGGGGTAGAGAAATTCCCGGCAGATCCAGAAGGAGGGCAGCTCATCGCTGACCAGCTGCGCGGCCTGCTCGCTTTTGCCAAGGCGGTGGAGTGCCAGAGCCATCACCTGTTTGCGGCCATACACGGTGGAGAGCCGTGCAGGCTTGCCGTCGGCAGCGCGGCACAGGGAAAGAGCCTCGCGTGCAGCGTCCTCGGTATGATGGGCCATGAGCGTTCTGGCCAGGGCCACCATCAACTCCGGCTCGTTGGGATAGGCCGCCAAGGCGTGGCGCAGAAGGTCGGTTGCGTGAGCAGAATCACCCTGCTGCATGGCGGTATTGCAGTCCGCCAACGCCTGTTCAATGGCAGTCTGGCGCTGCAAATCATCCACACCCAGCAGCGCATCCACCGATACGTGCAGCAGCATGGCTATTTTGGGCAGCAGCGTGATATCTGGAAAGGCGGCGCCGCGCTCCCAACGGCTGACGGCACGGTCAGTAACACCGAGCTGCTCAGCCAGGGACGCCTGCGTCATGCCGCATTGCTGACGGAGGCGGCGAAGGTTTTCAGAAAGATTCATTTGATCACCCTTAATGAAAAAGTGGAGCTCCCTGCGATCATGATAGCACGTCGCAGGGAGCCTGAACAGGTCTCGCAGGGAGAGAAAATATCACGCTTGGATGACCATCATCCCCGGCAGCTCCTCCGGCGTCGGTGGGATGAAGAGATCCACGCACTTTTGCAGCAGCCCTTCATCTACGTAGTAGTCCGATGGGTCGGCCTTTCCGGCAAGGATATCGGCATTGCGCCTGGCGATGCGGCGCTTCCACTCATCCTCGGGGGTGTCGAGGTAGCGCCAGTCCAGCTCGTAGCCGGAGAGCGCGTCGATGGCCTCGTGGCGGGTGGCGGGATTCCAGAAGCCAAAGTCCAGCACAGGGGTTACGCCCGCATCGGCGCACTGCTTTGCCAGATGGAAGAGATAATGGCGCGCATGCGTGCTGAGATCGTCGTGATACTCGCCGCAGCCGCCGGGGAACATGGTCTGCATCAGCTGATCGCAGGAGAGCAGCATGGTACCGGTGAGGGCCTTTGCGTAGGTGGATTTGCCGCAGCACAGGCGGCCGATGAGCAGGATGATCTTCATGGGGTACTCCTTCCTGGCGGCAGCGCCTGCCGGATCAGTTGCCTTCGTAGAGCTGCAGGGAGGCTGTGAGCTGACGCAGCACCGCGGATTCTACCTTGGGTACGGTCACGACATAGAGCGCGTCGCTGCCCTGGGCATGGAGGCGGATGGTGCTGTCATTCTCCATGCGAACCGAGCGCAGTCCGGCCAGGGATTGCCCTGTCAGCCCGGAGATGGTGTAATCCCCCTTACCGATCAGGGAGATGGCCCGGGCGGGGTAGATGCTCTGCACGGTCATGGTGATATCCTCCTCGGCGCGGTAGGTGAGGGTGACCGTGCGCCCGAGGCCGCCTTCAAAGGCTACATCGGCGCAAAGGCCGCTTTCAAGGGTCAGGGCGCTGCCGTAGAGGGGGTACATCACCGGAGCAGGGAAGGCCTCCAGCAGCTGATCCATCAGGGCGCTGTCGGTGATGAGCAGCGCCGAGGGCATGGCCTCCAGCAGAGGCTGATCGCTGCGGGCCTCAATGCCGGTAACGCCGTCCTCCTGGGGCTGCCCCATGATGATGGCGACGTAGAATACCGCCATGAGCAGCAGCGCGAGAACTGCCAGAAGGACGCTGCGGAGGATGCGCCTCCACAGGGGATGCTTTTCTTGCATGTTGACCTCCGGATCAAGAAAATGCGCACGCACGATCAGGGATATCATGCGTGCGCAGGGATATTAGAACTCGCAGTTCATGGGCGTTCTTGCATAGGGGATCACATCGCGGATGTTGTCCACGCCCGTCAGGTACATCAGCAGGCGCTCAAAGCCCATGCCGAAGCCGGCGTGGGTGCAGCCGCCGAACTTGCGCAGATTGACATACCAGTCCAGGGAATCCTGGGAGATGCCAAGCTCCGCCATGCGCTCGGTCAGCTTGTCCATGCGGGTCTCGCGCTGGGAGCCGCCCATCAGCTCGCCGGAGCCGGGCACCAGCAGGTCAACGGCGGCGACGGTCTTGTTGTCGTCGTTCAGGCGCATATAGAAGGCCTTGATCTCCTTGGGATAGTTGTAAACGAACACGGGCTTGCCGAAGTGCTTTTCGCTCAGATAGCGCTCGTGCTCAGTCTGCAGGTCAACGCCCCACTCTACGGGGTAGTCGAACTTCTGGCCACTGGACTTGAGGATGTCGATGGCCTCGGTATAGGAGCAGCGGGCAAAGTCGCTGTTGACGATGGCGGTCAGACGGTCGATCAGACCCTTCTCCACAAAGTTGTTGAGGAAGGCCATTTCTTCGGGTGCTTCGGCCAACACATGGCTGATGACGTACTTGAGCATGGATTCGGCCAGTTCCATGTCGTCAAACAGGTCAGCAAAAGCAATTTCCGGCTCGATCATCCAGAATTCGGCAGCGTGACGGGTGG
>JAFUOR010000116.1 GCA_017481825.1 Clostridia bacterium | reverse complement strand
TCCCGCTCTTTTATGCTAAGATGTTGGTAGTGGCTCATTGAGTTGCTCCTTTCGTAGTTGTCCGCAAACACTATTCTAAAGGAGTTTCCTCTTTGAGTCACTATTTCTTTTGGCTGTTGCACTTACATTGTAAATTCAAGCCCCCAAAATAAGCACGCGTGCGCAATCCAAACCGGAGGTAATCAACCGAATCGCGAGAAGGGGTTCTTAGGTGCGAAGTGCCCCTAAGCAGGGTGCAGGGGCAGCGCCCCTGCACGCCGGAGGCCCTTATTTGAAGGCGGTTACCTTGTCGATTTTTGTCCATTGCCTTGACAATTGGCTGGCATTTGTGCTATGATACTGGAGTTGATGTGCGCCCGTAGCTCAGTTGGATAGAGTGTCAGACTCCGACTCTGAAGGTCGCTGGTTCGAATCCAGTCGGGCGTACTTCCCGCAATGCCTTGCAAAGCAAGGGGTTGCGGGATTTTTGTTAATGATGGACGGGGAGGTTCGTATGGCAGACCGTTATTGCACGGATGGTTTTGTGCTTGTGGGAGAAGCGGTGCCGGATGCAATTCTGGAGATCCGATATTACTCGACCTACAATTTCGTCGGCGAGCGCATCGACGGCTACGAGGAACCCTGTGCGCTGTTGACAAGGGAAGCCGCAGCGGCGCTGAAAATGGTGAGCGACGACATGCGCGCGCAGGGATACCGGCTGATCATTTACGACGCCTATCGTCCGCAGAGGGCGGTGGATCATTTTGTGCGCTGGGCGGAGGATCTGGGCGCGGTTTCGATGAAGCCGGTGTTCTATCCGGACGTGGATAAGAGCGAGCTGTTTTCCAGGGGATTCATCGCCCGGCGCTCCGGCCACAGCCGGGGCAGCACGGTGGATCTGACGCTGCTGGACGAGAAGACCGGTCAGGCGCTGGATATGGGCGGCGCCTTCGATTTCTTCGACGAGCGGTCGCATCCGGATTTCACGGGTGATCTGACGCCCCGGCAGATCGGAAATCGCATGCTTCTGCGCAGCGCGATGCTTCGGCGGGGCTTCCGGCCGCTGAGCACGGAGTGGTGGCACTTCACGTTGGAAAACGAACCGTTTCCGGGTACCTATTTTGATTTCCCCGTGCAAAGGCTGTGAATCTGCTGCACGATATATCCCCCGAAGCCAGGAAGGCCTCGGGGGATTTCTGTATCATTGCCTCACAGCCGCCGCGTACTGGTGCGGAAGCGCTCTGCCTCCTCATCGGTCAGGGACTGACCGCTGTAACGCGCGCGCTCGTAGACCTGTGCCGCGTCCGAGGGGAGCGTCTCACGGGCCGTACTGGCACGGAGCCACTCGGGATGCCGCAGCCGCAGCCGTCCGTAGCGGTGCCGTACCCGCTGGGTGGGGGTCATGCGCTTCTCGTCCGGGCGGGAAAGCCGTGTGCGCCATTTCCGCATCAGGCTGGTCTGCTCGAATTCCTCGTCATCACGAGTGTCGGTGATTTCGTCCTCGTAATCCTCGGTGGCGGCAGAGCCATAACGGCCCAGCTGCTGCCACAGATAGCGAAGCAGCACGCGGAGCTTCCGGAGGAGAATCCGGCCGAAATACAGCACCAGAATCACCAGAATGACCAGCGCCACGACGGAGAATATCTTTTCCAGCACAAGGGCAAGCTGGCTGGGCCCCTGGGTTTGCTCAAGGCCCATGTCACCCATGCCCGTCATGGGCGCGACGGTGGTGGGCTGCTCCTCCAGGGTGGGGAAGAGCGATGCAATCAGCGCCGCCGCCATCGCAAGGAGGCGCACCAGCCCATCCCACAGCGACTGCAGCGCCGAGCCAATGGCAGGGATGGCCGCCACAAGCACGGTCAGCAGCAGCAGGGTGAAGGTCAGCATCGTGTTTTGCCGACGCATCAGGATTGGCACCGTCCGGCGGGACTGCGCGGCGCTGTCCAGGCTGCTGCGGTTGAGCGACAGCATCACCAGGGCCAGGAAAAGCAGGAAGGAGACGAGCAGCAGCGTGCTGACGGGTTCCAGCAGGAGCGTACCGGTTCTGCGGGTGGCGTTGACGAAGATCTGTGCAGCGATATGCGCCACCACGCCCGCCATATGCAGCCAGGCCGGAAGCTCCTGCTCCCGGGGCCAGCCACCCATGGGCAGCCCCAGCATCAGCAACACGCCGTAGAGCGCAGGAAGCAGCAGCACCGCCCTGCCAGCATTCACCGGTAGTACCGCGCAGCCCAGCAGCATCAGCGCCGCGAAACCAGCCGCGCCGCCGATCAGTCGGCACTTGCCCGGCAGCATCAGGCACGCCCAGGCCAGCGGGATATAGGCTGCCGGGAAGAGCCAGAGCCGGTGCAGCGCTTGCGGCATGACGCCCAAGAGGAGCAGCGCTCCGATGGGCAGGCTCCCCGCGGATAGCAGCAGGGGATGCTGGCACTTGCGAGAAATATCCGTTGTATTCAGTCTCATGCCGCACCTCCTTGCTGGATTCGTTCAAGGATGTGCAGCATCACCTGGTTGCCCTGCCTGCGCAATCGGGCAAGGCCTGCCTGAATCTCCTCGCTGTCATAGCAGGAGAGTACCACGATGTCCATATCGGTCAGATCAGTCAGGGTCTCCAGAAACAGCGGGAAGCTCAGCGTGCGCAGGATGGTCAAGCGGGCAAAGGCGGTCAGCAGCTCCTCTTCGCGGGCAGCGCCGCCGCCGGGCAAAAGAACGGTGCTGACCTTCTCCTCACCCAGGGGCATATTGGCCGCAAAGCCTGCCGACAGGCCGCTGCGCAGTGCGCGAATGCACATGGTTGCCGCGACGGAGATACCGTATTCGATCTCGCCCTCCTCGTAGTCCATCAGGTGGTCACCCCATTGCGCGTCCTTACGCTGCACATTCAGGATGACCATCAGTCTTATGCGCGCCGTATGATCGAAGACGCGCACCTGCGTTTCCCCCATGCGGGCGGTGGCGGGCCAGTGAATGTCGCGCACGGGATCGCCGATCTGGTAACCGCGGATGCCCCGCACCAGGAAGGGGTCCGTCAGCAGCTGCCGCCGGGAAGCGATCTCGCCCAGCATCAGCGACAGCGGCTGGGGCAGCTCACGCTCATCCAGCAGGCGGGGAAACACCAGCACCGGCACATGCATCATCTGCTCCCTGCTGGCCTGAAAGAACCCCAGCACATCGCCCACAGACAGGGACGCATTGCCCAGATCGTACACGCCCCGGCGCAAAAAGCGCACCCGGTGCCGCCGCTTGACCTGCTGATAGGGCATCAGCGTGAACAGGCTGGAATAATACCTTGAGCCGCTGACGTGCAGGTTGTCCTGCCGTCCAAGCTGCAAATGGGGCGAAATATGGCTTTCCACCCGCAGCCACGGGATGAGCATCGGCCGGTCATTGCGAACGACCTCGACCATCTCCCCCGTCTCGCCCTCGAAGACAGCCGGGCGCGAAAAGGCACGGGTGCATTGCAGTCCGCTAAGGCCCTGCCGCGTCAGCAGGCGCCCCGACAGGCAATACAGGGCAAGCAGCACGGCCAGAATGGTCAGCACGCTCATGGAGCGGCCTCCGTGGGAACATCCACGCGGGACAGCAGCTCCGTCAGAAAGCCCTCGCTGCTGGTCTGATAGCTCACGCCCCGCAGCACGACGCGATGGGCCAGCACAGGAATCGCCAGCTCCTTCACATCATCGGGGATCACATAGCCCCTGCCGCGGATGGCAGCCAGCGCCTGACAGGCCCGCATCAGCGCCAGCAGGGCACGGGGGGACGGGCCAAGCCGTACCCTGTCCGGGTTGCGGGCAGCCTCGCACAACGCGGCCATGTAGCGCATCACGTCCTCATCCACGCGAACGTCCATGCAGGCCTTCACAGCCGCCAGCACATCGGAACCGGCAGCTACGGCGGTCAGTTCCGCCAGGGGCTGACGGCGGATGAAGCGCTGCATCAGCTGCACAGCTTCATGGGCAGAGGGGTAGCCCAGGGACAGGCGCATCAGGAAGCGATCCAGCTGCGCCTCAGGCAGGGGGAAGGTGCCCTGTGTCTCGATGGGATTCTGCGTCGCGATGACCACAAAGGGCGCTTCCAGCGTGTAGGTCACGCCGCCCTCGGTAATCTGCCGCTCCTCCATGCATTCCAACAGGGCGGATTGAGTGCGCGGCGTGGCACGGTTGACCTCATCCGCCAAAAGAACATGGGTGAAGGCCGGCCCTTTGATAAACGAAAAGGTGCCGCTTTGCTGATTGTACACACGCATACCGGTAATATCCGCCGGCAGCAGATCGGGGGTGAACTGCACCCGGGCAAAGCTGCAGGACAGCGACTTAGCCAGCGCTTTGGCCAGCGTAGTCTTGCCTGTGCCGGGAACGTCCTCCAGCAGCACATGTCCGCCGGAAAACAGCGCCGTCAGCAGCAGCTCAATCTCCCTGTCCTTGCCAATGATAACCTGGCCAATATTCTTCTGCAGCGCCTTAGCCAGCGCCGCCACCTGCTCATGTGCCATACGCGATCCATCCTTTGCCTTGACAGTTTCTTTTCTGTTACCATAACACATTCCGTGTGTCTTTGCAAGCGCCTTTGTGGGGAGGGCAACGCCCTCCCAGGGCGCAGGGACAGAGCCGCTGGCACGCAGCACAAAAACAGCGCCTGCACATGGCAGACGCTGGGAGGTTTTAACCTCTGCTTTCGCGGAAGTAGGGCAGGCCGAGGCTGGCCGGGGGCTGATCCTCGCGCTTTTTGCGCAGGGAGGTGATGACCAGCACGATGATGGTGACCAGGTAGGGCAGGGCCTTGAAGACCTCCTGCATGCTGCGGTTCAGGGGCAAATACAGATACAGGATGTACAATCCGCCGAAGAGGAAGGCGCCCCAGATGGCGTTCAGCGGGCGCCAGCGGGCGAAGATGACCAGCGCCACAGCCAGCCAGCCGCGATCACCAAAGCCATTGTTGACCCAGGTGCCGCCGGTATACTCCATCACGAAGTACAATCCGCCCAGGCCCGCCATCATGCCGCCTGCGAGGGTGGAAAGGTACTTGTAGCGGGGCACATCGATGCCCGCGGCGTCCGCCGTGGCGGCGCTTTCGCCCACAGCGCGCAGATTCAGGCCGATGCGCGTGCGGAACATGAACCAGCTCAACACGAAGGTCATGAGGAGGGCGAAGTAGGTCAGCCAACCGTAGCTGAAGAGCAGATCGCCCACCACGGGAATTTCACTCAGGCCGGGAATCTTGGCCTGGAAGGCGCTGGCGGTCACCTGAGTGGACAGCTGGCCCACGCCGCCTGCGAGCCTTGAGAGTGAGCCGCCGAAGAAGTTGCCAAAGCCCATGCCGAAGGTCGTCAGGGCCAGGCCGGTCACGTTCTGGTTGGCGCGCAGGGTGATGGTCAGCACGCTGTAAATCAGCGCGCCCAGGCCGGAGCACAGCAGCGCGCAGACAAGCGCGATCAGCATGCCCACGATGGGGATGGGTGTTTCCACCGCGTTTTCATAGAGGAACGCGCCGATCAATCCGCCCACGCCGCCCATATACATCATGCCGGGCACGCCCAGGTTCAGATTGCCGCTCTTTTCCGTCAGGATTTCGCCGCTGGCGCCAAAGAGCAGCGGTATGCCCTGCGTGATGGCCTTTTGCAGGAAAATGATGATCACGTTCATGCCTTGAGCGCCTCCTCTCCCTTGTTGGACTTGCGGAACTCCAGACGGTAGTTGATGAAGAACTCACAGCCCAGGATGAAGAACAGCAACACGCCGGTGATGATCTCGCTGGCGTTTTCGTTCAGGTTGAACTGGGAGGCGATCTCGATGGAGCCCTTTTGCATGAAGACCAGGAAGAAGGCCACCAACATCATGGAGAAGGGGTTCAGCTTGCCCAGCCAGGCTACGATGATGGCGGTAAAGCCGCGTCCGTCGGCCGTGCCTGTGGAGATGGTGTGCCCCACGCCCGCGGTCAGCAGATAACCGGCGATACCGGCAATGCCGCCGCAGATAGCCATGGTGCGGATGATGACCCTGCTGACCTTGATGCCTGCGTAATGGGCGGTGTTCTCGCTCTCGCCCACCACGGCCACCTCATAGCCCTGCTTGGTGTAGCGCATGTAGATGAACAGGATCACCGCCAGGATCACCACGATGATGATGGGCAGGAGATAGTCGTTGTTCAGGACCTTGGGCAGCCAGCCGATCTTGCCCTTGACGTTGATCAGGCCCACGGAGTTGGAACCCTTGGGCTTCTCCCAGAAAATGATGCAGAAGGCCACCAGCTGGGTTGCGATGTAGTTGAGCATCAGGGTGAAGAGGGTCTCATTGGTGTTCCAGCGGGCCTTGAAGAAGGCGGGAACGATACCCCAGAGCATACCGGCGGCGATGCCTGCCAGCGGGCAGAGCGTATACAGCAGCCAGGTGGGGAGGTTGACGCCGTAGATCATCACGGCGGCAGTTGCCAGGGCGCCCACCAGCACCTGTCCTTCTGCGCCGGTGTTCCAGAAGCGCATGCGGAAGGCGGGCATAACCGCAAAGCCGATGCACAGGAGGATGGCAGAGTCACGCAGGGTGATCCACATGCGGCGGGTGGTGCCCATAGCGCCGTCCCACAGGCCGGCATAGACGCTCAGGGGATTCATGCCCGTCAGCAGCACGATGATCACCGCGCAGACGATCAGACCCAGGACGATTGCAGTCAGGCGCACCAGCATGCCGCGCAGGAAGCCGGTGTTATCGCGCTTGACAACGTGGAAAAGGGGTTCCTTCACAGCGCTCATGCCTGCACCTCCTTCTTTTCGTGGCTGGTCATCAGCAGGCCGATCTCTTCCTTGGTGGCAGTGCGGCCGTCAACGATGCCGCTGATGTGGCCGTCCGCCAGCACCAGAATGCGGTCGCACAGGGCCAGCAGCACGTCCAGATCCTCGCCCACGCAGATGACGGCGCTGCCGTTCTTCTTCTGCTCGTTGAGCAGGCTGTAAATGGTGTAGGAGGAGTTGATATCCAGGCCGCGCACCGGGTAGGCGACCATCAGCACCTGGGGGGAGGAGGCGATCTCGCGGCCCACCAGCACCTTCTGCACGTTGCCGCCGCTCATGCGGCCCACGGGCGCTTCGATGCTCGGGGTTACGACGGCCAGCTCGCGCATGATGCGCTCAGCCAGATCATGGGGCTCCTTGCGGTGGGAGAAGAAGCCGCGGCCCTTGCGGTAGGAGCGCAGCATCATGTTGTCCGTCATGCCCATGGAGGCCACCAGACCCATGCCGAGGCGATCCTCAGGCACGAAGGCCAGGCGGATGCCGATCTCGCGGATCTTCTGGGCGCTCATCTTCGTGAGCTCCTTAATGTGGCCCTTGCGGTTGGTGTATTCGATGGAGCCGGACTGAAGCTTCTGCAGACCGGCGATGGACTCCAGCAGCTCTTTCTGGCCGCTGCCGGCGATGCCCGCAATGCCCAGAATCTCGCCCGTGTAGGCCTCGAAGCTGGCGTGGGACAGCACCTCGCGGCCTTCCTTGTTGATCACGGTCACATCCTGCATTTTCAGCTTCAGCTTGGGGTTGACCGGCTCGGGGCGTTCAATGTCCAGGATGACCTTTTCGCCCACCATCATTTCCGTCAGGCTCATTTCCGTGGCATCGCAGGTGTTCACGGTGCCGATGTAACGACCCTTGCGCAGTACGGCCACGCGGTCGGAGAGGCTGAGCACCTCGTGAAGCTTGTGGGTGATGATGATGATGGAATGCCCCTGGGCGCGCATGTTGCGCAGCACCTGGAAGAGCTTCTCCGTCTCCTGGGGGGTGAGGACGGCGGTGGGCTCGTCCAAAATGAGGATGTGCGCGCCACGGTAGAGCATCTTGACGATTTCGACCGTCTGCTTCTGGCTGACGCTCATCTCGTAAATCTTCGCATCCAGATCCAGATCAAAGCCGTATTTCTCCAGCAGCTTGCGGATGTCAGCCTTGACCTGCTTCATGTCCAGCACGAGCTTTCCGGGCAGGCCCAGAATGATATTTTCGGCGGCGGTGAGGACGTCAACCAGCTTGAAGTGTTGGTGGATCATGCCGATGCCAAGGTCAAAGGCCTCCTTGGGGGAGCGGATGATCACCTCCCTGCCCTCGACGTAGATGTGGCCCGCATCGGGGAAGTAGATGCCTGCCAGCATGTTCATCAGCGAGGTCTTGCCGCTGCCGTTTTCGCCCAGGACGGAGAGAATCTCGCCCCGGCGAACGGTCAGGTCAACGTTTTCGTTGGCGACCACGGAGCCGAAGCGCTTCGTGATGCCGCGCAGTTCGATCATGGCACCTTCGGTATGGCTTTGCAAAGGGAACGCCTCCATTGCGTACAGATTGGTGAAGGGGGCAGATAGAAGGAAGGCCCTGCCGTCTTACGCAGGCAGCAGGGCGCGGGAATGACAGGGGATTACTCAACCAGGGTGATGCCGTCGATGTCGATGCCGAAGTAGGGGGCAGAACGCACCTCGGACTCGTGGAAGTAGCCGTCGTAGATCATCTCGATGCCTTCCAGGCCGTAGCAGGTGGTCCAGGAGGTCAGGGTCTCGCCGTTCACGGTGAAGGTGGAGGTGTCAAAGACGTGCAGGGTGCCAGCCTTCAGCTGAGCCTCAACCTCGGCAACCTTCTCAGCGGTGCCGGGAGCGACGACCTTCTCATTCAGCTCGGTCAGATACACAGCGTCATCGGCATAGCCGTAGCACCAGTCGGGCGCGAAGGAAGTGCCGGCCAGAACGTTGGAGATGGCGTAGCGGTAATAGGCGCTCCAGTTGCAGGCAGCGGACACCAGCGCCTGATCGGGCGCGGCGTTGATCATGGAGATGTTGTAGCCAACGCAGGGCACGCCGGCTTCCTGGCAGGCAGAGGGAGCGCCGGTGGTGTCAGCATGCTGGGAGATCAGGACGCAGTCCTTGGCGATCAGAGCGGCAGCGGCTTCCTTTTCCAGGGCCATGTCACCCCAGGAGTTGGTGAACTTGACCTCCATGGTGGCGGAGGGGCAGACGCTGCGCGCGCCCAGGAAGAACGCGGTGTAGCCGGACTTCACTTCCTCGAAGGGATAGGCGCCGACGTAGCCGATCTTGGCCTGCTCAGCGGTGATCTTGCCCTCTTCGATCATCTGGTTGAGCTTCATGCCGGCCACAACGCCGGAGACGTAGCGGGCCTCGTAGATGGCGGTGAAGTAGTTGTGGACATTGTCCAGACCGTAATCCTTGGCCTGGGTGCCGGTGGCATGGCAGAACTCGATGTCAGCATAGTCGCTGTTGCTGGCCACCAGGAACAGGTAGGGCTCATGACCAAAGGAGTTGGCGAAGATGATGTCACAGCCCGCCTCGGCCAGGTCGACAGCGGCCACTTCGGCATCATCGGTATCATCACGGACGTTGGGCTTGACGATCACCTGATCCTTGCTGATGCCCAGCGCTTCGCAGGCGGCGTACAGGCCGTTGAGGTGGTTGGCGGTGTAGCCCTCGTTCTCATCGCCGATGCAGATGATGCCGATCTTGATCTGATCAGCAGCAACACCCTCAGCGTTGGCAACGGCGAACATGCCCATGAGCATGCACAGCGCGAGCAGCAGACTGGCAAACTTCTTCATGTTGGTTCATCCTCCTGTGTTATCTGTTGTTGGGAAAAAACTACCGAATATAATCATACACGAAAATTGTCCTTTTGTAAAGAAAAGAGGAGGGATCAGGAGAAAAAACTTTGCAGAAGGCGCAAGGGATTTATTCGCCAGAACAATGCGGTGGGGATGCCAGGAGGCGTTTAGTTACCGGTAACTTCCGTACTTCCAATAATCACGCGTGCGCAGCCTCCAACCGAAGGCGATCAACTCCATCGCGAAAAGGGAGTCCTGGGGGTTGAAGGGCAGCGCCCCTGGCAATTCCCATATGGACAAACAGATAAAAGCTGATATAATGGTAGAGTGCCGCGATGATGCGGCGCAGAATGAGACGAAGGAGAAGGAACGATGGCGATCGATAAGGTGAAGGCATATTTCAGGGCGCATGGGATGGAGCATCGGGTACAGGAATTTGCGGTGTCCAGTGCGACGGTGGAGCTGGCGGCGCAGGCGCTGCAGTGCGAGCCCTGCCGGATCGCTAAGACGCTGTCATTCATGGTGAACGGTGCGCCGGTGCTGATTGTTGCGGCAGGCGATGCGAAGATCGACAACCCCAAGTACAAGGCGCAGTTCGGCACGAAGGCGAAGATGCTGACGCCGGATGAGGCAGAGGCGCTCATTGGCCATGCGGTGGGCGGCGTGTGCCCCTTTGCGATCAACGATGGCGTGACGGTCTACCTGGATGCGTCCCTGAAACGGTTTGAGACGGTATTTCCAGCCTGCGGCAGCAGCAACAGCGGCATTGAAATGACCATCCCGGAGCTGGAGACGCATTCCGGCCATGCGGCATGGATTGACGTTTGCAAGGGATGGCAGTAAAAGGGGAATAGAAAAGCTGAGGTCTGCCCGGTGAAAGGCAGACCTCAGCGCTATTTTGGAAGCATTATGCCCAGGGGTTCTCGGTGGGGTAGGGCAGGGTCTTGGGCTGGTTGTAAGCGATGTCCTGCACGCCCAGGTACTTGAAGACCTCGAACAGAGCCTTCGCGCAGTGAGAGAAGGCAACCGCACCGTGGTGGGGGTAGCGCTTCTGCACCAGCACGTGACGGTAGAAGCGATCCATCTCCTTGATGGCGAAGATGCCGATGCCGCCGAAGGAACGGGTGGCAACGGGCAGAACCTCGCCCTGAGCGATGTAGGAGCGCAGGTTGCCGTCGGAGTCACACTGCAGGCGGTAGAAGGTGATCTCGCCGGGAGCGATGTCGCCCTCCAGGGTGCCGCGGGTGAAGTCGGGCTCGGATCCTTCGGGCTCCAGCAGACGGTGCTGGATCAGCTGGTACTTGACCGCGCGATCCTCGCACATCTTGCAGGAGGGGGTGTTGCCGCAGTGGAAGCCCATGAAGGTCTCGGTCAGGCGGTAGTCGTGCTTGCCAGCGATGTCCTCATCGTAGATGTACTGGGGCACGGAGTTGTTGATGTCCAGCAGGGTGACGGTGTCGCCGGTGACGCAGATGCCGATGTACTCGCTCAGAGCGCCGTAGATATCGACCTCGCAGGAGACCGGGATGCCGCGGGAAGCCAGACGGCTGTTGACGTAGCAGGGCTCGAAGCCGAAGGACTCGGGGAAGGCAGGCCAGCACTTGTCGGCGAAAGCGACATACTGACGGGCGCCCTTGTGCTCCTCAGCCCAGTCCAGCAGGGTCAGCTCAAACTGCGCCATGCGCTCCAGCATGTCGGCGTAGTACTTGCCCTCGCCCATTTCCTTGGCCATATCGGCCACGACATCCGCGATGCGCGGGTCGTTTGCATGTGCCTTATAGGCGACGAGCAGGTCGAGCTCGGAGTTCTCCTCGATCTCAACGCCCAGCTCGTACAGACCCTTGATCGGCGCATTGCAAGCGAAGAAGTC
>JAFUOR010000115.1 GCA_017481825.1 Clostridia bacterium | reverse complement strand
CTTTCGTTCGAGCCTTTTGCTCACGGAGAACACCCGACGCCTCTCCGCCCTCTGCTGACATTATCTCACCTCTGAGTCGTGTCAGCAAGTCCTAAAGGAGCGCAGGTCTCCTCTAAAACCTGACTATATCATACAAGGAGCTACCCATGGAAACCCGCAAACTCCGCGAACAACTCAAATTCTGCACCATATACGACCTGCCCCTGCGTGTCACCTTCTACGCCCGTGTGTCCACCGACAAGGACGAGCAGCTTAACTCTCTGGAAAATCAGGAGGCCTTCTTCACCGAGAAAATCAAGGGCGTGAAGAAGTGGACGTTCGTCCCCGGCTACATTGACGAGGGCATCACCGGCACCAGTGTCGCCAAGCGCGAGCACTTCCTGGAGATGATCCAGGATGCGAAGACCGGCATGTTCGACCTGATCCTCACCAAGGAGGTCAGCCGTTTCGCCCGCAATACAGTGGATTCCCTCACCTACACCCGCGACCTGCTGCGCTGGAACGTGGGCGTGTTCTTTATGAACGACGGCATCAACACTCTCGACCCGGACAGCGAGCTGCGGCTGACCATCATGTCCGGCATTGCGCAGGATGAAAGCCGCAAGATCTCCTCCCGCGTGAAGTTCGGCTCCCGGGAGGCCATCAAGAAAGGGCGTGTCTTCGGCAACAGCCGCATCTACGGATACGATTATGTGGACAAGCGGCTGGTCGTCAACGAACAGGAGGCGGTGTTCGTCCGCGATCTGTTTGAGACCTTCGCCACGGGTAATTTCAGTCTGAATCAGCTGGAGAAGCAGTTCTACGCCAAGGGCTACCGCAACACGCAGGGCGGGCGCATCAACCATGCCGCCATGGCGCAGGTGATCCGTAACCCCAAGTACAAGGGCTGGTTCTGCGGCGGCAAGACCACCATCGCCGACCCCTTTGACCAGCGGCAGATTCGTCTCCCGGAGGAGGAGTGGATCATGCACCCCGACGAGAACATCCCCGCCCTTGTCAGCGAGGAAACATGGCAGAAGGCCAATGACATCCTCGCCAAGCGCAGCGCGGACGTGAAAAGCCACCGCGGGCAGTACACCCACGCCAACCTGCTCTCCTGCAAGATGGTCTGCACCCACTGCAGCGCGCTGTACCACCGGCAGACCTCCACCGCCTATCACTCGAAGGCGCCCAACAGCTCCTGGGTTTGCAGCGGCAAGAAAAAGCGTGGCACCCACACCTGCCCCTCGCGCTACATCTGGGAATCGGAAATGAAAGACGTGCTGTTCACCCTGTTCAAGGGCTTCCAGCAGTCCCGGGAAGACATGGCTCAGCGCATCCTGCAAACGCTGGAGCAGCTGCAGCCCAAGACCTCCGTCGCCCGAGACATGGAAAAGGTGCAGGAGACCATCGACAAGCTGAAGGCTCGCCGGGAGAAGCTCCTTGACCTGAACGTCGCCGGGCACCTTACCGACGAGGACTTCGCCACCATGGTGCGCGAGGTCAGCCGTCAGCTGGAACAGCAGAAGGCTCTTCTCACCTCCCTGCAGGAGAAGTCGAACAAGACCCTCGACATTCACAAACGCCTGCAGACCATTCAGGCAGCCTTCGACTCCTTCGACGGCCTGACCACTCCGGAGGACATCACCCCTGCGCTGGTGGACGCGGTTATCAGCCGCATCGATGTAACCACCATGGGCGACGTCATCCGGCTGGACTTCCACCTCGCCGACGGCACGACCCTCGCGGAGGATATGACCGCCGCCGCCCATCCGAGGGGGCGAAAAAAACACAGTTCTTCTGGTCACACGGGGAAGCGCCTGATCGAGCAGGCCGAGCGCCAGATGGCCGGCAAGTAAGCCGCATTCCGGCATGCAGCATGCGTCTGAACAGGATGCAGCAGCTGCAAGCCTACAACCGAAAAAGAGCCTTGTCCGACGTGCAACGCCGGACAAGGCTCTCATTTTTCTCAGTCACCGAAGGAAATGCCCATGTTCTTCGCCGTGATGACCATCTGGTCATCTTCCGGCACCAGCTTGGGAACGCCTGCAATGTCTTCCAGTTTGTTGTGGGTGATCTCATTGCCCTTGAGGGCGACGGTCACGCCAAACACGCCGTCACGGATGAGTTCCGCCGCGTGCACGCCGAACTGAGTGGAAAGCACGCGGTCATAGGCATTGGGGCTGCCGCCGCGCTGGATGTGACCAGGCACGACGCTGCGGGCCTCCACGCCCACGATCTCGCGCAGCTGCTGGGCAACATAGGCACTGGAGGAGAAGTGCTCTGCAGCACGCTTGGCCTCGCGCTCCTTCTTCTTCATCTTGGCCTCTTCGGGGGTCATCGCACCCTCGGCCACGGCGATGATCGTGAAGCCCTTGCTGCTCTTCGCGCGCGCCTCAGCGACCTTGGCAACCTTCTTGATGTCATAAGGGATTTCGGGAATCAGGATCACGTCCGCGCCGCCCGCAACGCCGGAGTAGAGCGTCAGCCAGCCCGCCTTGTTGCCCATGATCTCGATGACCATGCAGCGGCCGTGGCTGGCGGCAGTGGTGTGGATGCGATCAATCACATCAGTGGCAATGTCCAGCGCAGTGTGGAAGCCGAAGGTGAAGTCCGTGCCGTAGAGATCGTTGTCGATGGTCTTGGGCAGGCCAATGACATTCAGGCCCTCCTGGGAGAGCAGATTCGCGGTTTTGTGGGTGCCGTTGCCGCCCAGGGTCACCAGGCAGTCCAGCTTGAGATCCTTGTAGGTCTTCTTCATTGCCGCGACCTTATCGACCTTATCCTCGCCGATCTTGCGCATATCGCGGAAGGGCGTGCGGGCCGTACCCAGAATGGTGCCGCCCAGGGTCAGGATGCCTGAGAAGTCGCTGCGCTTCATCTGCTGATAATCGCCCTCGATCAGGCCGCGGTACCCGTCATGGATGCCCACGATCTCCGCATCGAACATCTCGTAAGCCGCACGGGTCACACCGCGGATGGCCGCGTTCAGGCCCGGGCAATCGCCGCCACTGGTCAGAATACCGATTCTTCTTTTCATATGGATATGCCTCCTCAACACTTGATTTCCCAGATCATTACCTGTATTATAGCATGTATGAGGACAAATTGCTACTGGTAATTTCGCCAATTATGTACCATCAGGCACAATTTTGCCCCAAATTCACAATTTGTTGAGGTGTCTGCATGTCTACCAAGGCCATGATCATGGAACGTATCCGTTTCCTGTCCATTCCCCACGAGTATCACGAGCATGCTCCGGCCTATACCATGGCCGATTGTCTTGCCCTCCCCTATGCTGCACCGGATGTTACCTTCTGCAAGAACATTCTGCTGTGCAACCGCCAGCAGACGGCTTTCTACCTCTACGTGACATTGCCGGACAAGGTCTTCCGCACTGCAGACGTCAGCAAGGCGCTGCAATCCTCCCGATTGTCTTTTGCACCGGCGGACTGCCTGCCGAGGATGCTTCGCCTGGAATCCGGCAGCCTGTCCCCGCTGGGATTGTGGTTTGATTCGCAGCAGCAGATTCAGCTGGTGTTTGATAAGGATGTGCAGCAGGACGGCCGGATTGCCTTCCACCCCTGCGATAATACAGCGACGGTGGTGTTTGAGCAGAAGGTGTTCTGGAAGCTTGTGGTACCGCAGCTGGAGCATGAGCCGATTTGGGTCTGATTCAGGATTTCACTTGTCAGACAAACGAGCGCGGGAGGTCTTGCTTTTGACCTTCCGCGCCCTTGCTTAACAATCAGTCGCCAAACAGGAAATCCAGGATGTTGGAGCCGTCGTTACAATTGTCCTTATACAGCTCGGTATAGCCGCACTGGCAGCAGCTGACGGTCACAAACTTCTTGTTCTGGATATCGAAAAACTTCGCAAAGTTGCCGCCGGTAGCCTGG
The DNA here is from genome assembly GCA_017481825.1 of Clostridia bacterium. Taxonomy (GTDB): domain Bacteria; phylum Bacillota; class Clostridia; order Christensenellales; family Aristaeellaceae; genus UBA11524. The sequence goes on along the minus strand of JAFUOR010000115.1, from coordinate 7,326 downwards.
AACTGGTCAGCCTCGTAGGTGTGGCAGCCGCATTTGACGCAGGTATATTGCTTCTCGTTCATGGGAAATACCTCCTTTTCCTTACAAGCGCATCATAGCATATGCGGCAAAAATTGTCGATGGATTGTGCACGAAAGATACATTTGAACGTCTGAAATGTCAAAAAGGACGGAGCGTTGCTCCGTCCTTCACTCATTTTTTCTTTTTCTTCGGCCGGTTCTCCTGATTGAGCATATCCACCGTCTTCTCAGGGAAATTGGCCTGAATCCATTCCTTCACCGTCTCCACCTCGGGAACGCCGCGATAGTACAGCGTCGTGCCCTTGACGCGGATGTGGCAGACATGGAGAGGCTTCTCAATAAAGTTCTGCTTCACAATGAAATCCGACGCCGGAACGCTGTACACCTCCGTCTCGTTGCGGTTGTGACGGCCGAGGCGGGCAATGAGGCGCGCACCCTTGTACGCCGTCGCAGGGAGGAACAGGTACGTTCCCAGATACATCGGCAGACAGCACAGGAAGGTGATCAGCACCACCAGCGCCATGAATGCCGCGATGATCAGCGCCGCCTGCACAGGCAGAATCAGCAGCGAGGCAGCGATCACCAGCAGCAGCCCCAGCACCATGGGCCAGGCGGTGGTCAGCGCCACGGCCAGCCGGTGGGTTTTGAGCTCAAGCCTCTCGTGCATGGGATGTATCCTCCGAGGTGCATTTTATCAGAATATCGGCCATCTTGCGGGCGCAGTCAGGATCGATAAGGCGGCGCTGCGCGGCAATCATGTCTTCCGCCGCGCCTGCATCATAGAGGAGATGACGCACCTTGTCGGTCAGCTCCTCATCGCTGCGGGCCCAGGAGGCCATGCCGTTTTTCTCCATGAAGGTGATGTTGGCCGTCTCGCAGCCTGCGATGGGGCGGCTGACAACCATGGGCGTGCCGATGGTCATCGCCTCCGTGGAGGTCAGTCCGCCGGACTTGCTGACCAGCACATCCGCCGCGGCAATATAGGGCGTAAGAGGCACGAGCTTGCCGCAAACCGTGACGCGGGGATCGTTTCCGTAACGCTCCTCCGCCTTTTCCCGGGCGCGCTTATTGGAGCCGCAGACCACGGTGATGTGGCCATCAGTCCCCAGGGCAGGCAGGATATGACCGATCATGCCAGGCAGGTTGCCCGAGCCCATCGAGCCGCCCACCAGCAGCACTTCCCTGCTGTCGGGGTCCAGTCCAACAGCCTCCTTGGCAGCCCGCTTGTCATGACAGGGCGTGCAGGCGAGGGACACGGGAATACCCGTGCACTGAAGCGCATCCACAGGGAGCTTCTTCAGCTTCTGGCACTCCTGCTTCACAGCCTCATGGATGAAAAGCAGATCGCACTCCACATCCTGCGTGAAGGGGTGGAGCGTGTAGTCCGTCATGATCATCGCCAGCAGTCCATCGTAGTGGCCGCGGCGGCGCAGCGATGTCACGCCCTGCCCCGCAAAAACATGCGTGCAGACGATCATATCCGGCTTGAATTCCGCCAGCACCTCCTGCATGCGATGGGCATAGGCGGCGTTGAACAGGTACACCGGTGACTTCATACGCGAGGTACTCACCGTTTTGCAGCCGCCATAGAGCGTGCCGAAGGTACGGGGCGAGACCTGCACCCATTTCACATACGTGCCGCACACGCATTTGGACAGCCATGCACCGCCAAAGGCGAGGCAGTCCATCACGCGGCAGCTAACACCGCGCTCCGTCAGCGCCTCGCTGATCGCACGGGCGGCTGCATCATGACCGCCACCTGCAGGGGTGGTCAGAATCAGTGCATTCATTCGATCACTCTTCCTCAGCCATCATCTCATCGATGATCTTGCAGGCCATGCGGATGATCCGCGCGCAGGGCCTGCGCTTGTAATATTCGGGAGTGCGTTCCTCGGGCGTGGGCGCTTCGGGGACTTTTGCACGGCCCAGAAGCTCGGCACAGCAGATGGTTCCGTTACGCTCGATAAAGCGCCGGTGTACCTCCTGCACCCGGGCATAGGTTTGTGGGCGGTGTTCCTTGAGGGCACCGTCAGGGCCTTCGAGGGCGCCGCAGAGCATTACCGCTGCCGAGAACGCGCCGCAATGATCGCGCAAACGCCCAAGGCCTCCGCCAAATCCAACGGAGACCATGGCACATTGCTCCTGCGTGAACCCGAGAACATCCGCATAGGCCATGAGCACTGACTGGGCGCAGTTATGCCCCGCAGCGAAGTTGCGCACGGCCTGTTTTTCGCGTTCAGAGATCACAGTGCGCCTCGCTTAGTGCGTGATCTTGATCGTATCGCGCAGGTGATCGTACACAAGCTCCTTGTAGGTCTCGGTGTAGGCCTTGGGATAGGTGATGTGCACGGTGTAGAGCACCTTGTCGATACAGGTGGCATGCACGCGGCCTGCAATCTGGCGGCCATCGTTGAGCGTGCCGGTGTAGTTGGCATACACGCCCTTGCCCGTAATCAGATCGCGAGAAGCCGTGTTGGAGGGATTGTAGTCCTCAAAGCCCGCCGTACCGATGGAATCCAGCATGGACTCAATGTAATCCTCCAGGGCGCTGGTGCTGTAATCCGTGTTCACCTTGATGGCGCGCAGGGTCAGCGTCGCAGGATAGTCCACCTGAGCGTTGGGATTCTGCAGAATGTAGGTGTCGCTGGCGGTATCCTCCACCGTCCAGCCCACGGGAGCCTCAAAGCTCAATCCCAGCTTCGTGGCGTCATACACCTGATAGGTGAAGGACAGCGGCGGCACAGGAGTCGGGGTGGGCTTGTCGATGGGATCGATCGGCACGGGCGTTGCGCCGGCATATTCGCTGCGCACGGTAGGCGCAACGGTGGGCGTGGCAGTTGCGACGGGTTCGGGCGTCTCCACACTCAGATCCTGCTGGTAGTAGTCCTCCTCGGTGGTAGGATCGTAGCCCTCATCCGCCGCGGGATCCTCGGTATTCTGATTGGTCTGGCTGGTCTGCTGATTGTCGGCCGACTTCACGTCGAAGCGCTGGGGCTCGCTGGACTGGCACGCAGTCAGCACGCACAGGCACACAAGCATCGTCAGGGCCAGAATCCACCGTTTCTTCATCGTCATAACCTCCTGAATTCGTCTTATAGAATCAACGAATAAGTGGTACAGATTATTCCGCGCCGTCCTCATAATGCGGATGATAGAGACGGCGGTCGAGGCTCCAGATCTTCTCGGAGAAGGCTCCGGCAGGAACGCGGGCCATGATGCCCTCCATCTCGTTCATGCGGGCGTCAAGGGTGTCGATCCAGTTGAGCACCTCCGCCTCCGGGAACATGGGGGCCTTGGGGCTGCCGTATTCCGGGATGCCGTGGTGGCTGATGATCATATGCTCCAGCAGCACCACGATCTCGCCCGTCACGCCTACATTGCGGGCTGCCTCAGCAAGCCTGGCCACACCGCGCACCAGATGACCGATGAGCAGGCCGTCCCGGGTATAATCCGTAACGTTGCCCAGAGTATCGCTCTTCATCTCGGTAATCTTGCTCAGGTCGTGCAGGATCACGCCTGCCCGGAGCAGATCGCCATGGAGGAAGGGATAGGCCGCGATGATGTGCTCCGCCGTATTGAGCATGCTGCAGGTATGGTGGAGCAGACCCGTGCGCTCCGCATGATGAAGGCGCTGGGCCGCCGGGAACCAGTCGATGTTATCCCCCGCCAGGCGCAGCATCTCCCGCACGATCTTCTTCAAATCCTCCGATTCAAAGCGGTCGATGGTCTCCTCGATGCGGGTGCGGTAGGCGTCGGGCGTTTCCGGTGCGCAGGGCACCAGCCGGGACAGGTCAACCCCATCCGCTTCAACGGCAGCACGCATCTTTTCAACGCGCAGCTGCTTGCGGCCATTGTACTCCTGCACCAGACCGCGCACCTTGATGACGCTGCCCACCGCAGGCGGGGGAACATTGCCGTCCCAAAGCTTGCAGTTGATCTCGCCCGTGCGGTCGGTCAGATTCATGTCGAGGTACTTGCCGCCGTTGCTGCCCGTCCGCTGATCCGCACTGCGGACAAGCAGGAAGCCCTCATAGCGCATGCCCGTTTCCAGCATGTTGATCGCAAAATCCATGTGTATAATCCTCTTCTATCCTGTATTAGAACGGCGCGTCCGAGCTGCCTGCGGCTTCCGGCGCCAGATTGGCGTAGGTCGCATACTCGCTCAGCCAGGCCACCTTGACCGTACCCAGGGGGCCGTTTCTCTGCTTGCTCACAATGATCTCGCCCACGTTCTTCTCCTCGCAATCGGGGTCGTAATACCCCTCGCGGTGGATGAACATGACCACGTCGGCGTCCTGCTCGATGGAGCCGGAGTCACGCAGGTCGGTCAGGGTCGGGCGCTTGTTGTCGCGCGATGCGTTGGCGCGGGAAAGCTGTGCGCAGGCCAGCAGCGGCACCTTGAGCTCCAGGGCTATGGCCTTGAGCTGGCGGCTGATCTCGCTGACCTCCAACTGACGGTTCTCGTTCTTGCCGTCGGCATGCATCAGACCAAGGTAGTCCACCACAATCAGGTCGAGGCCCTTGTCCATCATCAGGCGGCGGCAGCGGGAGCGCAGCTGCGTCGGCGTGATGCCCGCGGTATCGTCAATGTAGATGCCGGAGTTGGACATGGGGCCGAGGGAACGCGCCAGACGCATCCAGTCATCCCCCGACAGCGTACCCTGACGTACACGCTGCATGTTCACCTTCGCATCGGAGCAGAGCAGACGCAGGGCAATCTGCTCCCGGGGCATTTCCAGGGAGAACACCGCGACGCTCTTGCCGCCATAGAGCGCAGCATGACCGGCTATATTCATCGCCAGCGAGGTCTTGCCCATCGAAGGGCGCGCGCCCAGAATGATCAGCTCGCCCCCATGCATGCCGGTCAGCAGATTGTCCAGCGCCGTAAAGCCAGACGGCACACCGGATACGCGGCCCTTGAGCTTGGCCAACTCCTCAATGTTGGCATAGGTGTTGTACAGCACTTCCTTGACGTGCACGAGGCTGTCGCCGGAGGCGCGGTTCATCACGATATCGAAGATGGCCTTTTCCGCATGCCCCAGGGTCTCCTGCAGAGGATTCTGCTGCCCGTAACACTCCTGCGCAATCTCCTGGGAGGCCCGTATCAGCTTGCGCAGGGTCGATTTTTCCGCCACCAGGTTGATATACGCCTTGACGTTAGCGGTGGTGGGGACATAATTGATCAGGCTCAGCAGATAAGCCGTTCCGCCCACGCCCTCCAGGGTACCGCGGCGGCCCAGCTCGCTGTCAACGGTGATAAAGTCAACAGGGCTCTGCTCCCGGTGGAGCTTGATCATCGCATCGAAAATTTCCTTGTGCTGCGGCTGGTAGAAATCATCCGGATGCAGCGTTTCGGAGGCCTGCAGAACCGCGTTGCTGTCCTGAAGCATTGCGCCCAGAACGGACTGCTCCGCCTCGACATTGTTGGGCGGCGTCACACCGCGATATTCGGACATTTCTGCTCACCTCCTCCGTAAAACACAAGCTTCCTTTGATTGCTTACTTGACGGCCAGCGCCTCGACATGGACGATCATCTTGACGTTGATGTCCTTGTAGATGCGCGCTTCGATCTCCACATCGCCCACCGCGCGGATATTGTCACACTTGATATCGCGCTTGTCGATGGCAACGCCGTGCTGGGCCTTGAGCTGCTCGGCGATCTCGGCGCTGGTAATGGAGCCGTACAGACGACCCTGCGCACCGCACTTGACCTTCATGTTGATGACCTTGCCCTTGAGGTTGCCAGCGGTCTCCATGGCATTGGCGCGGCGCTCAGCCTCGCGGTCAGCCTCCGCCTTGCGCATCTTCTCGATGCCCTTCATCGCGCCGGGGGTCGCTTCCACCGCCAGCTTCTGGGGGAAGAGGAAATTGCGGGCATAACCATCCGCCGCGTTGACCACCTGATCCTTCTTGCCGACGCCCTTGACGTCCTTGAGCAGAATAACCTTCATTGCTTTATCCTCCATTATCATCAAAAATCGTTATCGTCGTGATCCCTGAGCTTCTCCTGCACGTCCTCCCGCAGCTCGCGGGGATCGCGGAACTGGTCGTAGATGCCAATCAGCTCCAGCACGAAGGGTGCCAGCAGCACCGCAATGACATTCGTCGCCACGCAGCGTGTCACAGAGCCTCCATGATCGGAAAGCACCGAATACAGGCATGCAGCGCCCTGCACCACAAAGGCCCAATACCCCAGCGTGCGGCACATGATGGCCGTCTGCGCCACGGCAACGTTGCTGGTAAAAAGCTGAACAGCTCCCAGCAACAGCGCCAGCAGCATCATCCGTCCCAGCTGCGTGGGCATATGCCAGAACGGAAAGGCCTTCATCTCCCCCTTGCCGCGATGGCTGCGCAGGGCAGCATCGCCCAGCAGCACGCACAGCACCGTCGTCCCGATGCCCCACTGCAAAATGGTTTCCGGCAGCAGCGCCGGGAAGGTCTTTTCCAGCGTGGTGCGGAAGGAGAAGAGAATCTGCTCCTGCACTTCCGGCGATACGCCCAGCGCCCCGCCAATCTTGACCGAGGTCTCCAGCACCGTGGCAACCTCCGTTTCCAGGCGGGCAAGACCGGACTGGAACAGTGTATACAGGAAAGCAGACTTCTGCAAAAGAGGCATTGTCTCAATGCGCGCGCAGATGGACGCAGCCAGGCCATCCGTCACGGATCCGCCATAGCGCTGCATTGCCAGCACCAGAGTGAGCAGCACAGTCACGCCGCAAACCGCTCCCCAGTAGATTGCATGCTGCCTGCCCTGAAGGCGGCTGCGCACCAGCGGATAGGCTGCACAGGCAGCCAGCCACAGCCCCACCGGCCACAGCAGCCACGGGGGCAGCTCTATAACGGGGCTGACAATTGCCGCAGGCAGTATGGGCAGCGTCGCCACCCCAAGGCCGGCAGCGATGATCAGCACCGGCAGTTCCTGCTTCACATTGGTCAGTACCGCCGCTGCGACGGGCAATGCCATCACGGCCAGCACAACGTACCAGGCATCCAGCGTATGCGGCAGGATCACACCCACGGCCACGGCTGCCAAAAGCGTCCAGGCCTGCTTCTGCTGATTCACGGGTATGGGGATCACCTCCGGCTGTATAGACTGGGTCACCGTATATAATACCGCGAATTGATGGAAATTGCAAGTCTTTCAATTGTATATGCAAAAGAGGCTTGTAGCGTTACAATAGAAGTGAGACTGAAGGTATAGAAAAAGACGATTGAGATCATTAGAATAAAGCTACCACACCCAAACTAATGAAAGGACTCAATCGTCAAGGCAATGGTAACACAAGAGAGCAAGAAAAACAAGAG
>JAFUOR010000114.1 GCA_017481825.1 Clostridia bacterium | reverse complement strand
TCTTGCCGTGGTCAACGTGACCAATCGTACCAATGTTAACGTGGGGCTTTTTGCGCTCGTAGCGTTCCTTAGCCATGGGTGTCTCCTCCTTTTAATTCACATGAAACTGCGAAGTTTCCTTCGCTGTCTTCTGCGGTTGATGCGGTGATGGAGCGGGCGATGGGAATCGAACCCACAAGGCCAGCTTGGGAAGCTGGAGTTTTGCCACTAAACTACGCCCGCAGGGTCCCGCATCAAGCCTGACCAGACTTGCAGACGAATATATTGTAGCCAATTCGCCCCATATTGTCAAGAGGCTGCGTCACTTTTGACGCAGATTTCTTGTACACATCGGCCACTTCCTTGCCCGATGATGCCATGCAGGGCAAAGACAAAGCCGCTCAGTCGATCTTCTGCCCGCGCAGCCCCGCTGCCAGCACCCGCACCAGCTCGTCCTGCTGCTCCTCCAGCGTGCGCGACGGGTCGAAGCTGATGGGCCTGGCCACGGTGAAATGCCGCTTTTTCGTATCGATATGCACCGGATACAGGCGCAGCGCCTTCCCCGTGGCCCGGTGATACATGGTACAGATGTTCAGCCAGCCGGTGTTGATCCAGTCGTGATGCTCGCCATATCCGCTGGGCTGCTCGGGAAAGATGACCAGGTACTCCCCATCCCTGAGGACGCGCATGCTCTGGCGCATGGTGGTCATGACCCGCGCGTCGTGATAGACGGGGATGGTCGGCGCGCTCTTGAGCACCGGCGGAATAATCGCCGCGGCGATGTAAGGAAGCGTCGCGTTGTACAGCGGCTCCAGACGACACCCCGGCTCCCACCAGTAATCCTGGCGCACATAGGCCGGACAGGTCTTGCGGTTCATGATGCCCTCGTTGCACCACGCATGCACCTGATCGCACAGGGGAAATTTGATCACCATATTGATGGGCCCCATCGCACCTACGTGATTGCACACAAACACACAGGGCTCATCGATAAACGGCTCCGCCCAGGAGATCGTCATCTTCGGCGTCACCAGACGGAAGCCCCATTTCAAAAAGTTAAAAAGTCTGCCCATTTCCTTGCTCCTTCGTCATCTTCAGGGGGACGATACATCCTATCATGATTCGGCGGATTTTGCAAGCGGAAGGGGATGCGCCAAAGGGTGTGCCCGCCAGAAAGCACCCCCCTTGAAAATCGATTTGTCATAAGGAGATTTTCACCGTGTCCGCACGTTGATTGCTTCTTCCCTGGGTGAAGCAATTCTTAACGATCACTTTTTTGTCAATTGCGATGTTTTCGCACCTGCATCATACTTTGCACTTCATCAGTATATCAAGTACAGACTATGCATCTGTCAATACCTTTTCATCGCTATGGGCAAGGGCGCATATCATGCTGTTTTGTACAACTGTCTGGATGGTCATTCGTCTTATCTCATCAAATTCAAAGTTGTTGCCTTCCGTCGATCATCGATCATAAAGAACAGCAAGCCATGTGATTTGTCATGGCTTGCTGCTATATTGCGTTTGCCCCCGATTCGCAAGGACAAAACCTTCCTTCTCCATCACACCTGCCGGAGCGCGTGCCTTTTAGATATTTTCAAAGAAGGGCGTTCCGTCCTCACTGCGAAGCACATCATCCTCGAAGTGCAGCGGCAGAGGCTTGGCGATCATGTAGCGCAGAATCTCGTCCATGCGCACGCTCTCCTGGAAGGTCACCAGGGAGAAGGATACGCCGTGCTTGTGGGCGCGGCCGGTACGGCCGATGCGGTGCAGGTAATACTCGTTCTCCGCCGGGAGGTCGAAGTTGATGACAGCCTCCACGTCGTCCACGTCGATGCCGCGGGCAGCTACGTCCGTGGCGATCAGGATGGGGAACTTGCCCTTGCGGAAATCGGACATGACCACGTTGCGCTGGCTCTGGCGGATGTCGCCGTGGATGCACTCCGCGCTGTAGCCCTCCTTCTTGAGCTTGGAGGTCAATCGGTCTGTCATGAACTTGGTGTTGCAGAAGATCATGATGCGCTGGTACACATCCGCATCCAGCAGATAGAGCAGATGATCAATCTTGCGCTGCTGCTCGGAGGCGATGACGTACTGGGCAATCTGAGGACGATCCTCCTTGGTGGCCTCAACAGTGATCTCAACAGGGTCCTGCTGGTACTTCCAGGCAATGGTCAGCACGTCCTGATTTGTCGTGGCGGAGAAGAGCACCAGCTGACGCTCCCTGGGCGTGGCCTCGATGATCTTCGTCACATCCTTGACAAAGCCCATGTTGAGCATCTCGTCAGCCTCGTCCAACACCATGGTGTGCACGGCGCTGAGCTTGATGTTGCCGCGGTTCATATGATCCAGCAGGCGGCCGGGGGTGGCCACGATGATCTGGGGCTGGCGCTTAAGGGCGTTGAGCTGCTTGGGAATCGGCTGTCCGCCGTAGAGCACCGCGATGCGGCAGCCCTTGATGTACTTGGCCAGCTTGGTCAGCTCATCGCCGATCTGCAGCGCCAGCTCGCGGGTCGGGGCCAGGACGACCTCCTGAATGCTGGGATCATTCAGCTGCACATACTCCAGCATCGGGATGCCGAAGGCGCAGGTCTTGCCCGTGCCGGTGGGCGCGATGGCGTTGATGTCCGCGCCGCTCATCATCAGCGGGATGGTACGCGCCTGCACGGTGGAGGGCGTCTCAAAGCCCATGTCGCGGATGGCGCGGAGAACCTCTTTGGAGAGGTCCATGCTTTCAAAGGTTATATTGGTCGTTTCGGACAAAGTGGTACTCCTTTCAAAAGGGGACGGTTACGCCTGATAGGCGCGGATGGCCTTGCTCAGCTGATCCGGGCAGGAGGTATTGCCGCGGCACTCGATGCCCTCCAGGCGCTTGGCGACGTCCTCGGCGTTCTGGCCGATGATCGCGCGGGCCAGGCCCTCGGTGTTGCCCTTGCAGCCGCGGGTGAACTTGCAGTAGGTGATAATGCCGTCCTGGATCTCCAGGTCAATCTGGGTGGAGCAGGTGCCGCTGGTCTTGTAGGTAAACATCATGATGTCATCCTTTCCTGTGATTCTCAAATATGTATCATTCGCTGTTCGTCGACGGAATTCCTGCACGCGGGGCAGAAAAACGCATACCTTGCAGCAGGAAGGGGCGATGAGCATGCTGTTAGGGTGCGGCGAGGGCCTTTTTGTGCTGCGGGAGGGATGGCAGAAGACGGCATGTCCGCTGCGGCGGGCGGACTTCGTGGCGCAGGAGGGCCCGCTGCTGTGCGCGGTGGATGACGCGGCGCATCAGCTGTGGCTGGGCGGGCATGTCATCCCCTGCCCACGGGACGTCGCAGCGCTCCGGCTCTGGCGGGGGCATGCCCTGCTGCTCTCCGGCGACACGGACTGCCTGACCCTCTACGGCCTGACGGGGGAAACGCTCATCACCACCCGGGTGGGGATATATCCGCAGGATCTGTGCCTGAGCGGCAGCACGGCGGCGGTCTGCGGCGGCGCGGATGGATGCGTGCATCTGCTGTCCCTGCCGGAGCTTCATCTGCTGCAAACCTACCCCCTCTTCGGCATGACCCAGCGTATCGCCGCGACGGACGCCGCGCTGCACGTGCTGTGCCTCACGGAGGAGGCAGGCATGCAGTGCGAGCTGGTGCGCATCGACCTGGCCACAGGGCGCCACATGGTTATCGCACGCTGGCCGGGCCTGCCGGGCGCCATCGCCGCCGGAGAGGACGGCGCGCTGTGGATCGCCGCCAGCGAGCGCCTGTGCGTCCTGCCCGCCGGACACGCGGAACCCTCGGATGTGTACGAGGGCTTCGGCCTTATCCGCCACATCAGCCTGCGCGGCAGCGACGCGCTGGTCACTGACCCGGTGGAGGGCCTGTGCGTGCTGTGCGGAAAGGACAGCGCGGCCGTGGTGTACCGGGGGGATGTGGGGCAGGCGGAGTTTGGATGAGGGGTACATGGAACCAAAAGGTTCATCCCTTTGGGGCCTTCCGGTTCATCCCGCATAACAAAAACCTCCCGCCGTTTCCGGTGGGAGGTTCTTTGCAACAGGTTTCAGATGCGAGGGAGTAACGTCACCAATGACGATTAACCACGACGCGCCGCGAAGCACTCGCTGCAGTAGACAGGGCGATCTTCCCTGGGCTGGAAGGGAACCTTGGTGGGCTGGCCGCACTCAGCGCAGATGGCGTCAAACATCTCGCGGGGAGCGCCGGCAGCGGGGCGGCTGGCCTTGCGGGCCTGACGGCAGGCCTTGCAACGGGTGGGCTCATTCTGGAAGCCCTTCTCGGCGTAGAACTCCTGTTCACCGGCAGTGAAAACGAATTCATTGCCACAGTCTTTGCAAACCAGCGTCTTGTCTTCGTACATGGTATTGGAACCCCCTGAAAAAATGTAGATTCGGTTTCCTCTCCGGCTGACCTGGTCTTTGACCCCACACTCGCCATCTGGAAGGTAGCTCTGCGCCATCGCGCCCTCACGCACTTCTCTCAGCATCGCGGCGGTGGCCGCGTGCTGGATGGACTTACCTCTAAACCGCACCATGCTCCCCGGCGCTTTGGCCGGATTACGTGGACCGCTTGGCCTGCGACTGGCATCGGCTTTCAACCACAGACCCGAAGATTCAACCGCGTCCATTATAGAACAAAAAGTCCGCAAACGCAAGCGTTTCAGCGCTGCCAAACAAAGAAAATACTGTTTTTTCCTTTAATTTCGGGCGTTATTTTTTATTTCAGGTCTACGATCACCAGCTCCGGACGGTTGAAGATGCGCGGCACGTACCACTGCGCCTGTCGGGAGAGGCCCCGGCTGACGATCAGGGTGGTGTCCTCCCGGGTGTACAGACCGCCTGCATAAGCAGGGAACCAGCCCTGATTGGGTGCGCACAGGCCGTTGAGCAAAAGCGGAATCCGCACCTGCCCGCCGTGGGCATGGCCGGAAAGCACCAGGTCGAAGCCTGCGGCAGCGTATTTTTCGATCAGCTCCGGGCGGTGCGCCATGAGGACGGTGCAGAGGCCCCCGGGCGCGCCAGCCATGGCATGGGCCAGCTGCACAGGGGTATCCGGCGCACCGGCGTATACCATGGCATAGGGGTCGGGCACGCCGCAAAGCGCCAGTTGCTGACCGTTCACCGAAACGACCTCGCACGCCTGATCGAGCACCGTCACCCCTGCATCCTGCACCAGGGCGGTGATGTGGTCAATCTGATCCGTCCAGTATTCATGGTTGCCGGTGACGTAGTAAGTGGGATAGTCCGCTGCGAGGGCGCGCATCAGGCCCGCTGCATAGCTGAAATCGCCGCCATCGGCAAACATATCGCCCACCAGCAGCACCAGATGGGGCTCCTCCGCCGCCACGGCTTCCAGCAACACTGCGGCTCCCTCGCCATAATCCTCCTCATGGAAGTCCGTGAGCACCGCCAGGCGCACGGACGCAGACAGCTCCTCCGCCTCGATGGCATACCGGCGGACGATCAGCCTGTCATCCAGGGCAGCGAGAACCAACCCCGCCAGCAGCGCCAGGACGAGCAGCCTGCGCAGCCATTTGCGCGTTTTCATACACATCACCTCCTCTATAAAACGAACGCCGCCGGGAAAATCATCCCAGCGGCGGGAAGGTTTTGCCCCCAAGGCTCTCCCTTGGCAAGCAATGATTTAATGAAGCGGTACGATGACAAATGAATTTTTCGACAGATAATCAGCGATTACCTTGGGGGAGCTGCCAGCATCAGCTGACTGAGTGGGTCTCTGCGCACCGCAGCGTGCCTCGCCTGCAGCATAACACAGAACCTGCCATGAGGCGCCCTGTGCGGGAAGGCTATAGTTCCTGTGCATGCCATCCACCTTCCCTGCATACACATGCACCATCAACCACAAGGAGCAATCCCCATGAAACCACCCCTCAGCCGTATCCTGCGCATCCTTGCCCTGCTGGCGGCAGCCGTGCTGGTGCTCAGCCTCCCCGTGCTCCTGACCCCGCAGGAGGCCGCCATCCCCGGCACGGAGGCGACGGAGCGCACGCTGCTGCGCATCTGGACCGTCAATGCCCCTGGCGGCGCGCAGGCGTGGCTCACCGCACAGCTGCGCACTTGGGAAAAGCAGCATCCTGGCGTGATGACCTACCTGCGTCAGGTATCCCCCGAGGAGCTCGCTGACCCGGAGGCAGTGCTGCCGGACATGGTGCTGTACATGCCCGGGGATATCACAGCCCCGGAGGAGCTGTTCCTGCCCCTGTCCGGCGAAATGCCCGTGCGGGAAGCGCTCCTGCGCTGCGGACGCTGGCAGGGGGAGCAGTACGGCCTGCCCCTGTGCTGGGGGGCGTGGGTACTGGCCATCGACAGTGCCGCAGAGCCCGGCGCCGCCACGACGCCGGCACCCACCACCCTGCTGGGACGCCCCGCCGCCACCCCGATGGTATCCTCCACCGAGGCGCCCTATCCGCTGGAGGGCGTGTCCAGGGCGGATTGCACCCTGCGCTCCCCGGGCGGCGCGGCGCTGCTGACCCTGATGCGCACGCTGGGGGGCGCGCTGCCGCCCCTGCCGGAGGGCTTCGGACAATCGTCAGCCCCGGCGGTGTATGCAGCGTTTCAGGCGCGTACCTGCGCATCGGCGATGCTGACCACAGGCCAGGTGACGGCGCTGGAGGGCCTTGTATCCGCGGGGAAGACCTCGGCTTTCCGGGTAATGACGGCGGAGGAGATCATCACGGATCAGGTGTGGCTGGCGAGCCTCACCCCCGGCGCGGCGCCTGCATCCGCCCAGCTGCTGGGCTGGCTTGTCTCCCGCGATGGCCCGGAGACGCTCTCCACGCAGGGGCTGCACACGGTGCGGGAGGATCTGACCCTCTATGCAGCAGGCACTCCGGCCCGGGTGGAGCAAGCCGCGCAAAGGGCGCTGTCCGCCGTCAATGCATACATTCCGGCAGAAGACGTCAGCAGTGCCGCATGGCAGGTGCTGCAGGGGCGGATGGATTTTTCCCAGGCGCTATTGCCTCTGCTGTAATGCATACATCCGCCGTGGATGGGTAAATCTATCCGTACAACAACCATTAAAGGAGCGACCGATATGGAGAGTCAGGCACGGATTCACAGCCGCACAGGCTGGCAGGAAAGCGAAACAGACCGCCTCTTTACCGCTGTCAGGGAGGCCAACGCCAGCGGTCAGCCGCTGCGCAGCGTCTTTGAGGCGCTATCGGGGGATCTGGGCCGCAAGCCCAACAGCATCCGCAATTACTACTACGCATGCCTGCGGGAGCGTCCCGAGGAGAACCGCCGCGCCCCTGCCTTTACGGCCTTCACCCCCGAGGAGACCCACGAGCTGCTGCGTCAGGTGCTCATGGCCCGGGGCCGGGGCATGTCCGTGCGCGCCTGCGTGATGCAGATGGCGAACGGCTCCCACTCGCAGATGCTGCGGTATCAGAACAAGTATCGGACGATCCTCAAGCACAGGCCGGAGATGATCGCCCAGGTCTGTGAGGAGCTCCGGCAGGAGGGACTCCCCTGCCCGGTGACGGCGCCCCAGGTCACCCCGCGTCTCGACCATGCCGACGCGGCCTTCTGCGATCCCGAGGACGCCGCTGCCGCCCGCCTCATGGCCCAGCCCTGTGTCCACCACATGCTGGAGGGCCTCAAGGAGCTCCTGCGCCGCGCCGCCAGGGCTGAGGGCGCTGCCGACATGCAGCAGACGATCGATCGCCAGCGCGTGCAGCACGATCTGCGCCGCATCGCCTGGGAGAAGGACTTCGACGACTGTGCAGGCCATCTGGCGCGGGTGATGGACGCGCTGCGGGAGTACGTCGCCGCCGACGCCGGTAGCGACATGCTATCCCAGGCACTGACTGCCCTGCACGAGGCGGAGGAATTCTGCGAACGCCAGCGGGGGATGGTGCACTGAGGTCGGATGAGACCCTTCCCGCAGCAGGCTCGATCATGCAGCAAGGAGGCACGTCTGTCAACGCGCCCGCCCTCTCAGTCAGCTGACGCTGACAGCTCCCCCACGGGGGAGCCTTTTGGCCGTTTCGCCATCCTTTTTTCCTTTCCCCCTACCCAAATGGCGCAAAATGCGTTATACTAATAGCAATATACATCGTCCCACAAAGGAGGCATCCCCTATGAATATCGGCATCCGACTCCACGATACCGCTGGCACGAACCTCGCTGAGCATCTGGCGGCGGCCAGGGCGCAGGGCTTCACCTGCGTGCATATCGCCATGGGCAAGGTCATCCCCGGCTTCAAGATGAGCGACGCGCCTGCGCTGCTCACGGATGAGTTGGCTGAGATGGTCAGAGCTGAGCTGGACAGAAACGGCCAGACCTGCGTGCTGCTGGGCTGCTATCTGAACCTGTGCTCCCCGGATCTGGAGGATCACCACAAGACCGTCGAGATTTACAAGGCGCATCTGCGGTTTGCCAAAAAGATCGGTGCGCTGCTGGTGGGCACCGAGACCGGCGCGCCCAACACGGGCTACAAGACCTGTCCGGAGTGCTTCACCCAGGAGGCGCTGCAGCTTTTCATCGACCGCGTGACCCCCGTGGTGCGCTACGCGGAGGAGGTCGGGCAGCTCTTTGCCATTGAGCCTGTCATCCGCCACATCGTCTCCACCCCCGAGCGCTGCGAACGGGTGCTCAAGGCGGTGAATTCCCCCAATTTGAAGGTCATTCTGGATGCGGTGAATCTGCTGGGCGAGGCGAACGTCCACCAGGCGAAGGAGATCATCGCTGACGGCATCGCACGGCTGGGCAAGGATGTGTCCCTGCTGCACATGAAGGACTTCATCCCCTATGCCACGGAGCGCGGCCAGCAGATCAAGGCCACGGTGGACAATACGGACGTGTTCTCAAACGTGGTCAGCTGCGCCTGCGGTCTGGGCGATATGGACTATGCGCCCCTGTGCCGCCTGGCCAGGGAGCATGCCATCCCCATGACGCTGGAGAACACCAATCCCGGCAACGCCGTGGCCGCCAGGGAGCATCTGGAAAAGATCGGAGCGTCCCTCTGATGTCCATGGATATTCAGCGCCTGACCTCGCTCCTTCGCCAGTGCATCCAGCGCTATGACATGATCGCGCCGGGAGATTGCATCGCCGTGGGGCTCTCCGGCGGCAAGGACAGCCTGACGCTGCTGATGGGGCTGGCCAGGCTCCGGGCATTCTACCCCGCGCCTTTTGAGCTGCACGCCATCCATGTGGACGTAGGCGCCGGCATGACGGAGGAGAACATCCGCACGATGGCGGATTTCTGCGCCGCCCTGGACGTTCCCTTTCACCATGTGAAGACGGAGATCTACCGCATCGTGTTTGAGGAGCGGAAGGAGAAGAACCCCTGCAGCCTGTGTGCAAAGCTCCGCAAGGGCGCGCTGAACCAGACGGCCCTTGACCTGGGCTGCCGCAAGATCGCCTACGCCCACCACAAGGATGATTTCATCGAGACCAGCATGATGAACCTGCTCCTGGAGGGGCGCTATGACTGCTTCCCGCCGGTGACGCAGCTGGACAGGACGGGCCTGCAGGTACTGCGCCCCATGCTCTATGTGGACGAGCGGGATGTGATCGGCTTCGCCCGCCGCTGTGCCCTGCCGGTGATCAAGAACCCCTGCCCTGCCGACGGGCATACCCGCCGCGAGGACGTGAAGGATTTCATCCGGGAGAGCCGTCAGCGCTTCCCCGGAATACGCAAGAGCCTTTACAGCGCTGTGACGGCGCTGTTTGACAAGGAGGAGTGACGCGCGTGCAGCCGTGGATCAAAGAGGACTGGGTCTTTACCATCACAGTGGTGAAGGGCGAGCATCAGCACTGCCGTCTGGGCTTTGAAGCAGGCGACGAATTCACCTGCTGCTACGCCGTGCCCACGGGCTTTTGCCCCAAGGCCATGCCGGTGCTGCACACGCTTTGCGAGATCATCCGCTGCGGGGGCGATTTCACCCATCGCGGCTCGCCCCTGCCCCATGAGATTGATTTCCCCTGCCCCGACGGCGCCATCATCTTCCGCCTCAGGGCAAGAAAGGCGGACGCATGAGTCTTACCATCCGCCCCATGACGTCCGCTGAGCTGATGCGGCTGACGGCGCTCTTTGACTACAACGACGTGCCCGCCATGATTGCAGAAAACGCCGCCATGATCGACAGCGGCGAGGGGGATATCTTCCTGCTGCTGGAGGACGACGAGCTCCTGGGCGAACTGCATGTGCGCTGGTGCGGCGGGGATGATCCGCTGGCCACCGGACCGCACCGGGCGTACCTCTACGCCTACCGCATCCGCCATGACCGCCAGGGCGAGGGTCTCGGGCAGCAGCTGCTGCGCTCCGTGATCGCCCAGGCACAGGCCCGCGGCTGCACCGAGCTGACCATCGGCGTGGAGGACGACAACGCCCTGGCAAGGCACATCTATGCGAAATTCGGCTTTGTGCACCACCTGGCAAGGCGCAGCGAAAGCTACCAGGGGGACAGCTACGAGTATGAGC